>NZ_JBMDWE010000032.1:0-48645 GCF_053579655.1 Gelidibacter sp.
ACTTTGACTGAATATTCAACAAACAATTATTGATTAAAGCCCAAAACAACAGAAACTCGAAACAACAGAAACTTGAAACCCTAATTCCGTCCGTAGCCTCAACGAAGGCGCGAAATTGCAGCAATGACCACAACTGCGACTGCGATTGCGACCGTGACTGCAACTGCGACTTTGACTGCGACTTTGACTGCGACTTTGACTGTGACTTTGACTGAATATTCAACAAACAATTATTGATTAAAGCCCAAAACAACAGAAATTCGAAACAACAGAAACTTGAAACCCTAATTCCGTCCGTAGCCTTAGCAAATGCGGGAAATTGCGGCAATGACCACAGCTGTGACTGCGACTGCGACTGAGACTGCAACTGAGACTGAGACTGAGACTGAGACTGAGACTGAGACCGAGACCGAGACTGAGACTGAGACTGAGACTGAGACTGAATATTTAACAAACAATTGGTATTGATTAAAATTCAAAACTCTTGAACCTAAAACTTTTTTCGCTTACTTTTGCTTCTTTAAAATCAATCTAAATAAGCTTGCAAGCAACCGTCGCAGATTTAAAAAAAGGGCAACGCGGTATTATTACTGACGTTTCATCCATTTACATCCCATTAAAACTACTCGAAATGGGCTGTTTACCTGGCAATTATGTGGAACTTGTTCAAGTCGCCTATTTCTCAGATCCCATGTACCTCAACATCAATGGCACTCATTTGGCGATCAGAAAAGAAACTGCGCTTCACATTTTAATAGAGATTTTATAAATGAGCAAACAAATAAATGTTGCCTTAATAGGAAATCCTAACACAGGTAAAACCTCTGTTTTTAATGCGCTTACCGGATTGAACCAAAAAGTAGGAAACTACCCAGGAATTACCGTTGAAAAAAAGGAAGGTCTCTGCAAACTCCCTCGTGGCGTAAAAGCACATATTCTTGATTTACCAGGAACGTACAGTCTGAACGCCTCTTCTTTGGATGAGAATGTGGTCATCGAATTGCTTTTAAATAAAAACGACAAAGATTTCCCAGATGTTGCCGTGGTCGTCAGTGATGTTGAAAACCTAAAACGCAACTTACTGCTTTTTACACAAATCAAAGATTTAGAAATCCCTGCAATTTTGGTCATCAATATGGCCGACAGAATGCAATACAAGGGCATTTCTTTGGACATTCCGCATTTGGAAGAACGTCTAAACACGAAAATCGCCTTGGTCAGCACCAGAAAAAATAATGGAATTGTTGAATTAAAAGAATTGATTTCTAATTATAGGGATTTGTCAACAAAACCTTGCATGAACGCTTCTGAAATTGACAAGGACTATTTTGACAATTTGCGTGAAGCTTTCCCAAATCAGTTATTGTACAAACTTTGGTTGGTCATTACCCAAGATGTGAATTTTGGCAAAACCGAAAGAAATGAAATTGAAGATGTCGCTAATTTCAAGACCAAATCCAAAGCCGATTTAAAGCGTCTCCAGCAAAAAGAGACTATTAAACGTTATCAGTTTATAAACGACACCCTTAAGCAGGGACAAACCATCGATTTGAGCACCGCCAAGGATTTACGCATTAAACTGGATCGTGTTTTAACCCATAAAGTTTGGGGCTACGTGATTTTCTTTGTCATATTATTGACCATTTTTCAAGCGATCTACGATTGGTCCAACGTCCCCATGGACTTAATTGATGCCGGATTTGCATGGCTCAGCGAATGGACCAAAAACGCCTTACCTCCAGGTGTTTTTACGAACTTATTAGCTGAGGGAATTATCCCCGGATTGGGAGGCATTGTGATTTTCATCCCTCAAATCGCCTTTTTATTCTTATTTATTTCCGTGCTTGAAGAAAGCGGCTATATGAGTCGCGTCGTCTTTTTGATGGATAGAGGCATGCGCCGATTTGGATTGAGTGGAAAAAGTGTCGTCCCTTTAATTTCAGGAACTGCCTGCGCCATCCCCGCAATTATGGCAACACGAAATATTGAAAATTGGAAGGAGCGTTTAATTACGATTTTAGTAACACCATTTACCACCTGTTCAGCCAGATTGCCCGTGTATTTGATCATCATTGCCTTGGTTATCCCTGACGGTCGCTTTTTAGGATTGGGCTACCAAGCCATGACCCTAATGCTGTTATACTTGATCGGTTTTGGAGCCGCTTTGGGATCAGCAATGATTTTAAACAAGATTCTTAAAATTAAAAGCAAAACCTTCTTTGTAGTTGAAATGCCCAATTATAAGCTGCCACTGCTTAAAAATGTGGTTTTGACGGTAATAGAAAAAACAAAAGCCTTCGTTTTTGGTGCTGGAAAAATCATACTGGCAATTTCCATCGTGCTTTGGTTTTTGGCATCCTACGGCCCTGGCGAGAATTTCAATAAAGCAGAAGAGATGGTCAACACTGAATTTGCCGACCAAAACTTGACGCAACAAGAACTGAATGAACACATCGCTTCCTATAAATTAGAACATTCTTACCTTGGTATTACCGGCCATGCCATTGAACCTGCCATTAGACCTTTAGGTTATGATTGGAAAATTGGTATTGCCCTTGTCAGCTCTTTTGCTGCCCGTGAAGTATTTGTAGGCACCTTGGCAACGATTTACAGCGTGGGAAGTGATGACGAAGAAACCATAAAAAACAGGATGGCTGGCGAGCTCAACCCCATGTTGGGAGGCCCGTTATTCACGTTCGCTTCAGGAATTTCATTGTTGCTATTTTACGCCTTTGCCATGCAGTGCATGAGCACTTTAGCCATTGTACAACGTGAAACAAATACTTGGAAATGGCCTGTGCTTCAGCTTGTAATTATGACCGCTTTTGCGTATATTATAGCATTGATTGCCTTTCAGGTTTTGAAGTAGTTGGAGGACGGATGACCGATGACGGAGGGCGCAGAACCGTAATGCATTCGGTTAGACGACAGATTAATGAAAGTTCATAGGTAGAAATAAAAACCAAAATAAATTAGGGAAAACCAGCAAGATCAGCGTCATCAGCGTTCTATAATAAAACTGATAAATAATCGCTGATTACAATCGGAAGAGAGTGAATAAAAAAATAGTTTTGGCAATGAATGATTTAACTAACAACGGTCAACACTAATCAGGGACGCTCAGGATGACCTATAAAAAAGCTATTTCACAAAGTTGCACAAAGAAGCACGAAGTTTCACAAAGATTTTTACCTAAATAGCTACTAGCTCGACTATCGGTAGCTTTATCAAAGATAAAAAAACTATAGACTGAGGACTGCTGCCAACTGCCTGCCCGTCCGTAGCTTTAGCGAAGGAGGGAAGACTGCTGGCCCATCCGTAGCTTTAGTGAAGACGAGAGGACCGATAAAAACAATTTAAAATGAACGAGATCATTCAAACCATATTAACCTTTCTAGCCTTAGGACTTGCCTTAAGTTTCTTGATCAAGAAATTCTTTTGGAAAAAACGAAAATCGAAAAAGGCATTTGGAAATCATCATGATTGTGATAATTGCCATTAAAGTCAATGTATTCAGAAGTTAACCTTCGTACACGAAAATACATTTTGATTGGCAATTTTTAGTAAATTTGAGAAAAGAAAATCAAAATGGATATCAAAACCTCAAAAATAGAGCTTGTAAAAATAATTTTGAATATCAATAACGATAACTTCATAAAGAAGGTAACAGACTTTATTAATAACGAAAAAGCTGATTTTTGGAATGAATTAACTTTTTCAGAACAAGCTGAAATCAAAAAAGGAATCAGCCAACTTGAGAAGGGCGAAAGAACTTCTTACAAAGAGGTGCTTAAAAACATTTCTTAATGGTAGTTTTTCTATCTTAAATAGCTAAATCCAGACTCAAAAAATTACGGAGTATTCCCGCTCACATAACACTATCGAAATCTAGGTGTTTTAATCGCATAACCATAAAGCCTTATCTAATTATTCTTAAAAACAGTTCTAACTTGTTGACTAATTAGTTAACTTTATAGAGTGGTAAGAAAATTAATTGCATATCGTGAATACTTCATGGACTTTTTAAGAGCTCAAGAAGATAACGTCCAAGAAAAAATACTATATGTAATAGACCTAGTTCGATTTGAGCGTCAGGTTTCAAAAAATTCTTTAAGGCTCTTGAAAACACCGACGGAATTTATGAAGTTAGAGTTATCACAACCTTTAAGAGTATTCGAATTTTATGCTTTTTTGACGATGGTAACTTAGTAGTTCTGACCAATTGCTTTTAAAAGAAAACTCAAAAGACACCGAGAAAGGAAATAAAACTTGCGGAAAAATTAAAAAAAGAATATTTAGAAGAAAACAAACATTTGAAATGAAAAATATAATTGACTTCGAAGACATATTAAAAGAAAAATACGGCGAGAAAGGCAGTGAGAAACGTGACAAATACGATGCGGAGTCTTTGGCCTTCCGTCTTGGCGTAATGTTAAAACAAGCGAGAAAAGAAGCTAACTTAACCCAAGAGGAACTTGCCGAAAGAACAGGAACGAATAAAAGCTATATTTCGCGCATTGAACGTGGTCTGAGCGACATTCAAGTTTCAACCTATTATAAGCTAATTGAAGTAGGTCTTGGGAAGAATCTTAACATCAGTATTGCTTAATGTAATTCTTTAAAAACGAAAGAGGCCATTTTTTCAAATAGCCTCTTTTTTATTTAATGCTCCGTATTTCTAGATATGTGACCACAATGATTTCATTTACGATAAATTTATCTCACAACAATTAGAACAGCACATTAATTATACTTCCTAAACCAAGCCAAAATATGGGCCGTCTTACTGATCAAATTGCTTGGTCTTTGGACAATATTATGATAGGCATCAGGGATTTCCACCAAAACCGTTTCTACCTTTCTAAGCTTTAAAGCGTGATACAACTGCTTGGCCTCACTTGGTGGCGTTCTTAAATCATTCATGCCGACCATAACCATCGTTGGTGTTTCGATGTTTCCGACCAGTGATAGCGGCGAGAATTTCCAATAGGTTTCAAAATTCTCCCAAGGCTGTCCTTCATAACGCGAATTCGCATAGCCAAAATAATTATCGGCCACCAAAGTTTTACTGATCCAATTGACGACTGGCTTGACCACAGCAGCCGCTTTGAAACGGTGGTTTTTACCAATCATCCAGGTGGTCATGATGCCTCCTGCACTTCCTCCTGTTACAAATAATCTGTCGTTATCAGCGATTCCCTTTTCAACCAAATAATCCACGCCATCCATCACATCGTTATAATCCTGTCCCGGATAATTGTTCTTTAACAAATTGCCAAATTCTTCGCCATAACTCGTACTGCCACGAGGATTTGGATAAAAAACCACATAACCGTCTGCAGCGAACAACTGGATTTCTGCCGTAAAGCGGTCGCCATAATTTAAAATCGGACCACCATGATTTTCAACCAATAATGGATATTTTTTTGAAGCGTCATAAAACGGCGGCTTCACAATCCAACCTTGAATGTCTCTACCATCAAAAGTGGATTTGTACCAAACTTCTTCTGTTTGACCTAATTCACGATAATCGAGCACGTCCGCATTTAAATTGGTAATTAAAGTCGCTTTCTTTTTGTTTTCAACCACGGCCAATTCCGCAGGATATTCCGGTCGTGATTGGGTATAGACCAAAGTACCATTTTGAGATACTGAATACGAACCCGAAGCGTAAGGCCTTCCAATAGTGGTGCCGCCCACATTATCGGCCAATTTCGTGATTTTTCCAGAGGTAGTCATATGTCCTACTTTGGTATTACCATGAATATCGTACAAGAAATAAAGACCTTTACCACTCGCATCCCAAGTGATATCAGAAACACTGCCGTCAAAATCTGATGAAATGATGCGTTTATTGCTTCCATCGGCATTCATCAGCTGCAACACCGTATTTTGATGATCTTGCGATCTATCTTCATAACCTAAATAGGCAATCGTTTTTCCGTCAGGAGATACTTGTGGCGAATGATCAGGACCATCTTGTGAAGTCAATGCCGTGATCTGTTTGGTATCAACATTTACTTTATAAACTTCGCTGTTTCTAAATCGGTATTCCCAATCATCAACGCGATTTCCTGAAACATAAATATCCTTTCCATTGGGACTAAACGACAATCCTGAACGGTGGTTGTAATTACCACTTGTTAATTGTCGTGCCGTGCCACCATCTGCAGGAATTACAAAAACATGCGTAAATCCAGGCTCCATATACCCGCTGCCATCGGCTTCATGTTTTAATCGGTCGGTAATTCTTGCTGGTTCCGCCCATTTAGCGCCTTTTGGTTTTTCAGGCATTTTAATCACAACTGGTGGTTTTTCTGAAACAAACATGGTAAAAGCAATCGATTTTCCATCAGGCGACCAGGTTAATGAACTTGGCGATTTTTCTAATTGAGAAAGTCTTGCAATTTGTCCAGTGGCGATCCAATACATATAAATTTCTGAGCCTTCGTCTGTCGTGCTTGAAAACACAATACGATCGCCCGTTGGCGACCAAACAGCTTGTGATTCGCTCACTTCTCTCGACGTCAATTTACGGTGCGATGTGCCATCGGCGTTGATGATCCAAAGGTTCCCGATCGCATTATCCTTCATGATATCAAACCCATTTCGTTTGTAAACAATCTGTTTACCATCAGGCGAAATTTGTGGGTCGGTTGCCCATTCCAAGGCGAAGACATCCATAGGTTGAAACGGCAGTTTTTGTGTTTGTGCAGTTACAAATTGAAACGTAAAAACACAAATTAGCAGGGAATAAAAACGATACATGAACAGTTGATTTAAATTAAAACGCTCAAGTTACTCATTTTAATTGTCATCAGTTCATAAACTGAACGCGCCAAACTTGGCTATTGAGAAGATAAATTGAAATTAAATAGCACTCACAAATAAATTTTTTGCGACATGTTCTGAGACTACCAATTCGACCTCGTTAAATTTTATTTTCATCGAATTATCGAAAGGTTCTTTATGAAGAATTTCAATGACAGTGCCCAAACTAATCTTATTGCCATCTAAATATTTTAGAAAATCACTGGAACTGTCATCCACACCAACACAAACATAAGTCATCCCTAATTCGGCATTGGTCAAACTAGTTTTATCCACTTTTTCAAAATGGCCATGCTTATCCGGAATCGGATCGCCATGCGGATCTGTTTTTGGAAAACCTAAAAACTCGTCGAGCTTATCGGTCAACTTTTCTGATTTAATATGTTCTAATTGTTCGGCCACATCGTGCACCTCATCCCATGAAAAGTTGAGTTTTTCCAACAAAAAGACTTCCCAAAGACGATGTTTCCGCACCACTTTGACAGCGTAGGCATGACCTGCCTCTGAAAGCGTGACGCCTTGATAAGGAATATATGAAATCATATTTTTCTCTGCCAACTTCTTGATCATATCAGTAGCAGAAGAGGCTTTGGTTTGCATTTCTTCGGCTAGCGCATTAGTCGATACACCATTGGTAGATTGATTTTCTAAATGATAAATGGCTTTGAGATAATTTTCTTCAGCGAGCGTCATACAAATAAATATTATTTACAAATTATTGATGTCCGATTAACTTGCAGTACTTCGAGTGACCTTCAATAAATATAGGATTTTAAAGCTTTGCTCAACTATGCACTTCTTTTATTCTTTATTACAAACGCTTATAAAAAACGCGCATTTGCGTGAACCTTAAGTTTTAAACCCAATGCTTTCAGTGTTTTACGACACAAGTCTATATTCTATGTTCTGTCAACGCAGTGGTCTTGATTCTTCTATCAGACAATAGTGTTTACAAATATAATTTTTTTTTAGACAAAAAGTTTCTTTGGCTTTGGCTAAGCATTTAATTCGAGTAATGAAAATAGATGCGATTCAATTCGGAAAATGAATCACATGCGGCTTAAGCACTGCGCTTTAAAACAACTAAAACACGATTTACGTCCTGTAATAAAACAAACATTAAAATTAATTTAGGCTTATCTAAATATATATTTAACTTTGCATGAAAATTAATTACAATGAGACTAATAATACTGCTATTTCTTTCTTCTTTTATTTCACAAGCACAACAAACTTATGAGATAAAGGGCGTTGTTACTTCTGATAACGAAACGCTTCCATTTGCAAACGTATATTTGGAAAAAACCATACAAGGCACGACTTCCGATGATAACGGCAAATATCTCATCAGCAACGTTGCACCAGGAACTTATCAAATAGTGGCCTCTTTTACAGGTTTTAACACCGTCAAAAAAGAAATCAAAATCACAAATAAAAATATTTCTGTAAACTTTAATTTAGAAGGTGGCGAGTCCTTAAATGAAATCACCATTACAGGCACCCTAAAAGCCGTGACACGATTAGAAAGTCCGGTGCCCGTTGAAGTTTACACCTCAACGTTCCTCAAGAAAAATCCAACATCAAATATCTTTGAAGCCCTTCAAAATGTGAATGGCGTCCGTCCGCAAATTAATTGTAACGTCTGTAATACTGGAGATATTCATATTAATGGCTTAGAAGGTCCTTACACTTTGGTGCTTATCGATGGGATGCCTATTGTTAGCGGACTATCAACGGTATATGGTCTTTCAGGGATTCCAAACTCCTTAATAGAACAAGTGGAAATAGTTAAAGGTCCAGCCTCTTCTTTATATGGAAGTGAAGCTGTTGGTGGCTTAATAAACGTAATTACAAAATTACCTGAAAACGCTCCCCTATTTTTCGCGGATACTTTTGTGACGGGTTGGGGCGAATTAAATCTCGATGCCGGATTTAAAACCAAGGTGGGTAAAAAGGCCAATTTGCTATTTGGTGCGAATTATTTCAACTACAGCAATCCCATTGATAATAACAACGATAATTTCACAGATCTCACCCTACAGGACCGCATTTCCATTTTTCAGAAATGGAGTTTTGAACGTGAAAACAACAGACAGCTTTCCATTGCCGCCAGATATTTCTATGAAGACCGTTGGGGTGGAGAAATGCAGTGGAATTCAAAATACCGCGGTGGCGACGAAGTTTATGGCGAAAGTGTTTATACCTCGAGATATGAAGTCTTGGGAAATTACCAACTGCCTATTGAAGAACATGTGAATTTCCAATTCTCATACGCCGATCACGATCAAAACTCAGCCTATGGCGACACCTTTTATTTAGCGCAACAACGCATTGCTTTTGGTCAATTTATTTGGGATAAAGAGTTGCAAAATCACGACCTTTTGTTCGGTACAGCTTTACGCTACAACTATTATGATGACAATACTCCGGCCACATTACGCGCTGATGAAGTGACCATCCCTTCTATTTTTGTCCAAGATGAAATAACCCTTGATGCGAAACAAAAATTATTAGTAGGAATGCGTTACGATTACGATGCCCGTCACGGAAATATTTTTACACCACGTTTAGCTTACAGATTTAAGCCTACCGATAGCGACATTATCCGTTTAAATGCCGGAACAGGATTTAGAGTGGTTAATTTATTTACCGAAGAACATGCCGCCATTACCGGCGCGAGAGATGTTATCGTTACAGAAGAACTAAACCCGGAACAATCCTATAACGTCACTTTAAACTATTTGAAAAAACTCTACACAAAGGGTGGCATGCAATTTACCTTTGATACCTCTGCTTGGTATACCTATTTCACAAATGCCATAATTCCTGATTATGATACCAATCCCAACCAAATTATCTATTCCAATCTTGATGGTTATTCTGTTTCAAGAGGTTTCAGTTTTAGTGTGGATGCCGTTTTTGCAAGTGGAATTCGTGGCTCGATTGGCGCAACCATTCAAGATGTCTCACAAACCAACGATGGCGAAAACATCAAACAGATGCTCACCGAACAATATTCAGGTGTATGGTCGCTTTCGTATAAAAACTATCCCACCAATATCACGGTAGATTATACTGGGAATTTATTTGGCCCGATGCGATTGCCACTTATAAGCGATTTAGACCCAAGAAAAGAATACTCACCAGTTTGGAGCATTCAAAATATTCAATTTACCTACGATGGCTTTAAAAACATCGATATCTATGCTGGTGTAAAAAACTTACTCAATTGGACGCCAAACAAAGGCAATCCATTTATTATATCCCGAGCAAACGATCCCTTTGATAAGGACGTCGTTTTCGACACCAATGGCAATGCTGTGGCAACTCCAGATAATCCTTACGGCCTTACCTTCAGCCCCGATTATGTCTATGGCCCTAATCAAGGTATAAGAGTTTTCTTTGGATTGAGGTATCAACTTTATTAAAATTCGCTATTTTTTCCGTAAATTCGTAACATATATTTAGACTCATGAAAAAAATAGTTTTAATTCTATTAACCTTCACATTCCTTTCAGCTTGTAAAGATGCAACACCAAGTAACGGCAAACTCAACATCGTAACCACCACCACCATGATTACAGATTTGGTAAACCAGATTGGTGGCGACAAAATCAACGTTGAAGGCCTAATGGGAAGTGGCGTCGATCCGCATTTATACAAAGCCAGCGAAGGCGACGTCACTAAATTGGCAAAGGCTAATTTGATTTTTTATGGCGGATTACATTTAGAAGGTAAGCTCGTCGATGTTTTTGAAAAAATGGAGCGTCAAAACATTAAAACCATCGCCGTTTCCGATGCATTGGATAAAAAAACATTGATAAGCTCTGCGCTTTTTGCCTCCAATTATGATCCGCATATTTGGTTTGATGTCCGCAACTGGGAACGCATTACAACTTTTGTAGTTCAAAAACTCTCCGAAGCAAGTCCTGAAAACGCCGCCTTCTTTGAAGAAAACGGCAAGAAGTATCTTGAAAAATTAAAAGCACTTGATGCCGAAATCAGAACCATCATCAGCAAACTTCCCGAAGAAAAAAGAATTTTGGTTACGGCACATGATGCCTTCAATTATTTTGGAAAAGCTTACGGATTTGAAGTCGTTGGCTTACAAGGCTTATCAACCGCCACCGAAGCAGGTGTTCAGGATGTTCAAAATTTAGCTAATTTTATTATCGACAAAAAAGTCAAAGCCATTTTTGTGGAAAGCTCCGTGCCGCGTCGTACGATTGAAGCACTTCAGGCCGCGGTAAATTCCAAACAACATCAAGTTGAAATTGGCGGCACGCTATATTCAGATGCCTTAGGAAATGCCGGCACGGTCGAAGGCACCTATATTGGCATGTTCAAGTACAATGTCAACACGATTGTGAATGCTTTGAAATAAGTTCACAGTGTTCAGTGGCAGTTGACAGAGCTGCAAGGTTTCAAATAAAATGATATATTTAATTATTTGAAGCTATTCCTGCTATCCGCTGTATCTTTTTTGATGAAAAATCAAAAAAGGATGCCGCTTCTATCAGGGCTAAACGATCAGCTAAGGTCAGTGCAAGGCTTCAAAAGTCTTTGCTTGTCCGCCAGAGCTTCAGCGTAGGAGGAAAATCTGTGAGGTCTGTAACAATATTTTCGAAATAAATGCAATAATTCGTCCCCTTGATAATTGCGCTTGTCGAAATGAAGGGAAGAGGGTTTTAAGCTTCGGTAAATGCTTAAAATCCTAAGAGTAAAACGAGATGAAAAGATAATGAAAAAAAATAATCCCAATAATGAGACTCCTGCTTCAACAGGTGTACTGGCCGTAAAAGTTGACGATTTAACCGTGGCTTACAACTACAAGCCTGTGCTTTGGGATATCGACCTTGAAATTCCTGAAGGCGTACTAATGGCCATTGTTGGACCTAATGGCGCAGGGAAGTCCACCTTGATCAAAGCTATTTTAGGCATCCTCAAACCTCTTGCGGGAAGTGTTAGCATTTACGGAAAACCTTATCACAAACAACGTTCGCATGTGGCTTATGTGCCACAAAAAGGAAGCGTGGATTGGGATTTCCCAACCATTGCGCTGGATGTTGTGATGATGGGCACTTACGGCAGCCTAGGCTGGATCAAACGCCCTGGAGTGAAAGAAAAAAAAGCAGCATTGGAAGCTTTGGAAAAAGTAGGCATGCTCGCTTTTAAAAACAGACAAATCAGTCAGCTTTCTGGCGGACAACAGCAACGTATCTTTTTGGCAAGAGCCTTGGTACAGGACGCGTCCATCTATTTTATGGATGAACCATTTCAAGGCGTCGATGCGACGACCGAAATCGCGATCATCAATATTTTAAAAGAATTGCGAAAAGCAGGAAAAACCGTCATCGTTGTACATCACGATTTGCAAACCGTTCCAGAATATTTTGATTGGGTTACCTTTTTGAACGTTAAAAAAATCGCCACAGGCCCCGTTAAGGACATTTTCAATGATGATAATTTGACGAAAACTTATGGCATTAATTATAAGGTCAGCGTGCAGAAATAAAAAAGTCGACAGTTGGCAGTCGGCAGTAATCGGACTGCGCATAATGACCTTTCAGGTTTTTAAAACCTGAAAGGTCTGAGATAATAAACATTATAAACACATAATTCATTCCCTTTTTTCAAGGGAAGGTGGATTTAAGTTTAGTTAAAAGCTTAAAGACGGAAGGGTTACGATAATTTTAAATATATAAAAAAGAGATTCCTGCCTCCGCAGGAATAGGTTATGAATTTACAAGACTACTTTTCATTAGTATTCAGCGATTACACGCTTCGCACCATCACCCTCGGCACCGCCATTTTGGGCGCCGTTACCGGCATGCTCGGTAGTTTTGCCGTATTGCGGAAACAAAGTTTATTGGGCGATGCGATTTCACATGCTGCACTTCCAGGGATTGCCTTGGCATTCTTAATAACTGGCGCAAAAGATACGAACACCTTACTTTTGGGCGCATTGGTCAGCGGCCTTTTAGGAACTTTCTGGATTAGAGGCATCATTACCAAAACCCATTTAAAGTCAGATACCGCCTTAGGCCTTATTCTTTCCTTGTTTTTCGGATTTGGAATGCTCTTACTCACCTTTATCCAAAAGCAACCCAACGCCAATCAAGCAGGATTGGACAAATATTTATTTGGGCAGGCCGCAACTTTGGTAGAAAGCGATGTTTGGCTCATGGCCATCGTTACGGGGATTTGCTTGTTTGTGATGCTCTTATTTTGGAAAGAATTCAAACTCTTACTTTTTGATGCCGATTACACCAAAACCTTAGGCTTTAACACCAAATTTATCGATGTTTTAATCACCACTTTTATTGTATTGGCCATCGTTTTAGGCCTACAAACGGTTGGCGTCGTACTGATGAGCGCCATGTTGTTGGCACCAGCTGCGGCGGCACGTCAATGGACCAACAGCTTGGGCACCATGGTGTTTTTAGCAGCAATTTTCGGAGCGTTTTCAGGTGTTTTCGGAACAGCCATCAGCGCCAGTCAAAACAACCTTTCTACAGGCCCGGTCATTGTGATTGTAGCGTCCGTTTTTGTCGTGTTTTCATTTATATTTTCGCCAGGTAGAGGGATATTATTTCGTCAAATTCGTCTGATCAGCAACAGGAGGGATTTGGAACTTCAAAAAACGCTCTCTTTTATGTATCATATTGCTGAAACCCACGAGGATATCTCGCACCCGCATACGATCAAAATATTAAACAACTTTCAAGGCTATACGCGTAAAACCCTTCAAAAGTTGGTCGATAAAAACTATGTCACTTTAGACGGCAGCATGTGGAGTTTAACAAAAGAAGGATTTGAAACCGCGGCCAATTTATACAATCAAAATTTCAAGAAAGATGCATAGCGCTCAATTAGAAATACAGCTTATTGCTTGCTTGGTAGCCATTGCCTGTGCCATTCCTGGTACATTTTTGGTGCTCCGGAAAATGGCTATGATCAGTGATGCCATTAGTCATGCCATCTTACCAGGGCTTGTCGTGGGCTTCTTTATCACCCAAGACCTCAACTCGCCTCTACTTATTTTACTCGCGGCGCTTACAGGTGTTATTACCGTTATATTAGTGGAGCAGATCCAAAAAACAGGCTTGGTTAAGGAGGACACGGCCATCGGATTGGTATTTCCCGCGTTATTTAGTATTGGAGTCATCATGATTGCCAAAAATGCCAATGATGTGCATTTAGACGTGGATGCCGTATTATTAGGAGAATTGGCCTTTGCACCCTTTGACCGACTTACGGTTGGCGGGACCGATATCGGCCCAAAATCCTTATGGGTTATTGGCGCCATTTTGACCATTACAATCGGACTTTTAATTGCTTTTTTTAAAGAATTAAAAGTCAGCACGTTTGATGCTGGCTTATCGGCATCGCTGGGTTTTTCACCCGCAATCATCCATTACGGACTGATGAGTATGGCTTCTATAACAACAGTGGGCGCATTTGATGCCGTTGGTGCCATTTTAGTTGTGGCACTCATGATTGCACCTGCTGCCTGTGCCTATTTACTGACCACCGATTTAAAGAAAATGCTCGGATTTGCCATATTTTTCGGAGTCTTTAGCGCTATTTCCGGATATTGGATGGCGCATTGGCTGGATGCCTCCATTGCAGGCTCTATCACAACCATGCTTGGCATCGTGTTTTTAAGCATTTATTTATTCGCTCCGAGTAAAGGCCTTATCGCCGTAACTTACCGAGAGAAACAACAACGCATCGAAGTGTTGCTTTTGACGTTTTTACTCCATCTTAAAAATCATAATGAAGAATCCGAACGTCATGTCAAACATCTTAACGAACACATCAATTGGCATAAAGTAAAAAGTAAGACGGTGTTAGATTTAGCCCTTAAAAACAACATGATTATCATTGATCATAAAATCGTGTCGCTTACCAAAAAAGGTGACGAATTTACCTCCAAGGCCATCAATTATATCATTACTAATGAAGACGCGCAAATTGAGGATATGAAAGAAGATTTCTTTTTGTTTAGGGGTTAGTTTTTACAAATCTTTTTGTCACAAATAATTCGTTAACTTTGATATCCATCAAATATCTGATAATGAAATACACCTTATTTTGTATGAGCATGCTCATGCTCTTCGCTTGTGGCACTTCACAAAAAATAGTAGATAAACCCATTATATTTGACGAAGAGCGCATGCAGCTTACTAAAGAATATCTTGCGACACGTCACGGTTTAATTCAGGATACTCCAACAATTGTTCCCAAAATGATTGTATTGCACTGGACGGTAATCCCAACCATGCAACAAACTTTTGATGTTTTTAATCCTTCGCAATTACCTAGCAGGCCTGATCTTGCCACGGCAAGCAGTTTAAATGTGTCTTCGCAATTTTTAGTGGATCAAGACGGCACTATTTACCGATTAATGCCAGAAACCACCATGGCTCGACACGTAATCGGTTTAAATCACACCGCTATTGGGGTTGAAAACGTAGGAGGAACGGCAGATTTGCCACTTACAAAAGCACAAATAAAAGCGAACATTTGGTTGGCTAAATATTTAAGCGCAAAGTATCCTATCGAGTACCTTATTGGTCATTATGAATATACCAATTTTGAAGATCACGAGTTATGGTTGGAAACGGATGATGGCTATCGCACAGAAAAAAACGATCCAGGTGAGGACTTTATGAATGCTGTTAAAAAAGGCACTCAAAAGCTTAATTTAAAAGCAGCACCAGCAAAGAAATAAGATCTTATGAAAAATATATTTACCATTTTACTGGCCTTCATTTCATTTTCTGCATTGGCTCAGGTTAATGATATGACCACGAAACTTTACGATAGCTACGAAAAATATAAGGAACCCAGCTTGGATAAACGCCGCATCAAGCATGAGGATATTCAACCGCTCATTATCAAGCTCAAGAGTAATCCTATGTACACCGTTCAAAAAGCAGGCGAAAGCATCAAAGGCAAAAAGATCAGTCTGATTAGTGTTGGCTCTGGCCCCATAAATGTATTTCTTTGGTCGCAAATGCATGGCGATGAACCAACAGCAACTCAAGCTATTTTCGACATTATCAATTTTTTGAACAGCCCTGATTTTAAAGCCGAAAAGAAAGAACTTTTGAGCAAATTAACGCTTCATTTTATGCCGATGCTTAATCCGGATGGTGCTGAAATATTTACCAGACGTAACGCTTTGGGCATCGATATCAATAGAGATGCGCTCATGTTACAATCTCCTGAAGGACAAGTTTTGAAGCGCATCAGAGACAGTCTGAATGCTGACTTTGGTTTTAACCTTCACGACCAAAGTACCTATTACAACGCAGAACGCACGTCAAAACCGGCAACCATCTCTTACTTGGCACCTGCCTACAATTATGAAAAGGACATCAATGACGTCCGTGGCAATGCTATGAAAGTAATTGTTTTCATGAACAGTATCATCCAAAAATATGCGCCTGGTCAAGTAGGTCGTTATAACGACGATTTTGAACCACGCGCTTTTGGAGACAATATTCAAAAATGGGGAACAAGCGCTATTCTGATTGAATCAGGTGGTTATAAAAATGATGTTGAAAAACAGGAAATTAGAAAACTCAATTTTGTGTCCATTTTATCGGCATGTTATGCGATTGCTAATGGGAATTATAAAACCATTGCTATAGCCGATTATGAGAAAATTCCCCAAAACGATCGCAAGTTATTCGATTTAAAAATTGAGCGCTTTACTCATAAATTTTTAGGAAAGGATTATATTTTGGATATCGGCATCAACCATTTGGAAGTGGAAGATAAAAATCATGATACGTTTTACAACCAAGGCAGCATTGTCGAAAAAGGCGATTTATCAACCTTTTATGGCTATGAAACTTTGGACGCTACCGGCTATCGACTACTTGAAGGAAAAGTATATCCACAAACCATCCAAACCATGAAAGACTTGGAGGACATGGACATCTATAGTCTTTTAAAACAAGGATACACTTATGTGCGTTTAGCCCAATTTTCACAACATGACAAAGACGTTTCTGTGCCCATAAACATTTTGGATAAAGATCAAAAAGTTCCAGGTTTCTTCGTAAATATTGGTAACAATCCAAATTTTGTACTACAGAAAAATGGCAGTGTGGATTACGCCGTTGTGAATGGATATTTGATCAATCTAAAGACGAAGAAAAATAATTTTAAGAATGCTATTTTCTACAAGTAAAAAAGAATTAAGACCGCTGCGCTGTAAGAATAAAGAATTAAGAATCAAATCGTCAACATCCTAAACTCCTCTGTTGAATAAACAATTTAGCGAGTAGAGTTTGTGCCTTACAATTCGTTTATCATATCTCTTTTTATGCTGTTTCTAACAATTAGGACATCTCATATATCTGAATAATCAAGACTTAAAAAAACAGAAAGACTCTCATCTAATAATTATCACGTAGATATTCTAACATCTTTTGCATCTCAGGCTTAACCACATTAGAAGAGGTCACATAATTATTGTTCATAAAACTGAAAATGAGCACCTCGCCAGAATTCGTAATCAAATAACCACTTAAACAATAAGCACTGCTTAAAGTCCCTGTTTTAGCATAAATATAAGGGGCTTTATCGCCTCCAAACCAACTTTTCAGAGTGCCACTTTTACCGCCAATAGGAAAGAAGTTGAACAAACGTTCTCTGGGAATATCAGTATAAAGTTTTTCCAAAACTTGAACAATGGACAAAGGTGTAAAAAGATTATAATTGCTCAATCCAGAGCCATCACGCCATTTAGGAGGTTGTTTTAAAAACTTGAGTTGATTTTGAAGCACTGCATTTCTGATCGGATCGGCATCTAAAGTGTCAGCAACTGTTGAAGATGCCAAAATCAAAATCTGCTCTGCAAGAAAATTATCGCTCACATACATCATGCGTTTATACAAACTATCTGACGGAATACTATAGAGCGTTTGGTCAGTCTTTACTTTGGTGTAGGGTATGAATTCTACTTTATTCGGAAGCAAATCATTCCAAAGTTTTTTGACCATGCTAGTATCCAAAACAAATGGAACTTCAATCGTATCCTTACGGGTCATTTTATAATAAAACTTGTTCTCGTTAAAATCCCTGCGTTTATTCAATGTCGTGTAAGTCGTCTCCGATCCTAAAAATTCAGGATATGTTTTGAGATCTCCTTCATCATTAGAAATAGACAGCACATTGCCATACAACGGAAATGCACTGCGCTCTGGACTATAATACATGTCATAATCTTCCCATGCCCACCCTGGACCAAACTTGTCATTGGCGTAATTATCCGTGACCAACTTTACAAATTTGTAGTTTTTCATAAAATTAAGTGCCGTACTATCCTTGAAGTAAGGATGCAAAAAACTCGGATCTCCTGTGCCTTCTACAATCAAAGTATCTTGATGAACTGCATATTTAAATGCAGGGACATTTTCCGGTAAGTACTGTAAACCGGTAAAAAGAGTGAAGATTTTAGTATTACTGGCAGGTGTAAAATAGCGTTCGCCATTATGATTAAAAACCGTGTCCTTGGTTCGTGGATTATAAACCATAAACCCCGTAAACTGATTATCAAAAAAGTTGGAATCCATTGATTTTTCTAAATGCTTTGAAACTTTAGCAGATTTACAATTCAAAAAAAGCAATGAAAGCATTACAAAAAAAGAATAACGAACGGTTTGCGAAGCTATTTTCATATCAAAAACTCAAAAAATTAATATTTAAAGATAGGCTATAAATGGGAACAGATAAAATGACTTCGAGTCTCTACATGAATCTTAGTCTTTGGATTCTTTTTGAAAGAGCATCAATGCCGATTTCAGCCGCTCCAAATCAGATGGCGTATGATGTGCAGTAATCACGATACGATTCATCATCGTATCATAATTGGGATACTTAAAATTAGTGATGATGATGTCCTTAGATTTCAGATAATCAAAAATGCCATCGCCATTGCAGTAAATTACTGGATAGTCAGGATCGTATTTAAATAGCGTCGGCAAAACAGTATCATGATGAAGAAATTGAAGATTATCTCTTAATTTATTCAGTTGATTTTGAAGTAAATCCTGAGCATCAAAAAAGGTCTGTAAAAAAATAGGATTCATTCCTGAAGCAGAAATAAATACAGCGTCATTCTGAATCACATCAATGATTTTTTTATCTCCTGCAATAACACCTCCCGAACAGCCATAAGCTTTAGTAAGCGAACTGATCATAATCTTCTGCACAATATTGGGATGATGAATCGTTCCGAAAACACCTTCACCTCGTGGGCCAACAATTCCCAAACTATGGGATTCATCGACTAACAAAGTAATTTGCTTACTTGGCGAAATAGCATCCAGAAAATAAAAATTGGTGGGCTGCACTTCCAAAGATAATAACGTATCTGCAGCAATGACAACAGATTCCTCGATGTCATCGGTTAGTCTGGAATGCAATTTGCCGTCAACAAACAACGGCAAACTGGAATTTTTTAAAATTGCAGGATGTGTTTTGGGATAATGGTAAAAGTAATCATGGCTTTTGGCCAAATAATCAATGACAAGTGATCCAGCCAAGGTCCCTGAAGAAACCGTAAGTGCCGCTTCTGCCCCAATTATTTTAGCTAATAACGCTTCTGCTTTCTCGTAAATGCTAAGCTTGATATTGGAGTTTCGAGAACTCCCATACGCCGTCCCCCAAATGTTGATACTCTTATAAAGAAGTTTTTGAAAGTCTGGATTTGTGGCCATTCCCAAATAGGAAGTTCCCCCAAAATAGAGATATTCTTTACCGTCAACTTCAATCGTTCTGTCCGGAAATTGCTCAACGGTCATTGGCTAATCTATTAAAGTAACCCCAGTGCCATTAAGATCACTATAAAAAACCGCTCCGTCTTCAATTTTTACACCAGTGGCAATATCTTCTGATAACAACAATGCGCCATCCATATCGACATAATCTAATAGCGGTAATAAATGGGCAATGGCCGAAATACCAACGGTCGATTCGGTCATACAACCTACCATAGTTTTCATTCCTAATTGTCGCGCTTTTACCAACATGCGTCGTGCAGGAGTCAAGCCACCACATTTGGTCAACTTTACGTTCACACCGTGGAAATGATTAAAACATTTATCAACATCAGCTTCCACTTGGCAACTTTCGTCAGCAATAATAGGCAACACCGAATGTTTAAATACTTTTTTATGACCTTCCCAATCGTCGGCAGGCAAAGGTTGTTCGATAAATTCAACACCTAATTCCTTAAGCGCAATAGCATTCGAAATCGTTTCATCAGCAGTCCATCCGCAATTGGCATCGACCCTAAAAATGGCATCGGTATGTTTACGAAGTTCTGTGATAATGGCAATATCTTGATGAGAACCCAATTTTATCTTATAAATAGGCCAAGGCATTTCTTTCATTTTAGACACCATTTTTTCGATGGTATCCATGCCAATAGTATAATCAGTCAATGGATTTCTACTAATGTCATACGCCCATAGTTGATATAACTTCTGCCCTGCTTTTCGGGCATACCAATCATTATAAGCGATATCCAATGCACACAAGGCAAACATATTATGAGATAACTGCGACCGCATCTTTTCCCAAAATTCCTCTGGCGCCATGCCTGCCGAGTCCATAATAAGTGGCTCTAACCGCTCCAAATCTCGCATCATATCTGGAACTCCAATTTTATAATACGGATTTGAAGTGGCTTCACCATAACCAGAAACACCGTCTTCAGTTAGCTCAACAACTAACGACGGTTGCTCATCATGGGATTCTCTTGAAATGGTAAAAGTGTGTCTTAACTT
The DNA here is from genome assembly GCF_053579655.1 of Gelidibacter sp. Classification (NCBI taxonomy): domain Bacteria; kingdom Pseudomonadati; phylum Bacteroidota; class Flavobacteriia; order Flavobacteriales; family Flavobacteriaceae; genus Gelidibacter; species Gelidibacter sp. The sequence continues at coordinate 20,643 of NZ_JBMDWE010000032.1, forward strand.
TAAAATAAATGGTCTTAGAATAAGTTGCATGTTGAAGATTTATACGCCATTCTTTCCGCTTCTATAAACAAAAGAGTTGACGCTTATTTATACCTGACGAATTTAATAAATATTTAAGTGGATTACCCTCGTCTTACGCAATAAAATAGCAAGTATTTCGACAAATCTATATTTGAAGCTGTTAAAACATTATTCTATTTTTAAAATGTATAGGGAATGAATCCAATCAATCTGAGATTCATAAAATCGCAGTGCGGTCTCCACAACTTTATCCGATTTATCCCTTGGATGTTTACTTATAAATCGTGCTTTGGAAGTGTCAAAATCTAACGTGAATTTTTCATCAAAGTCACTCGCTGATGTAGAAAAAGAGACTACTTTTTCAGCCAACGTCCAAGTACCTTTGGCGTAAGAACTTCGCTCATTAGACCTAGGTTTGTTTGGTGTACCCAGCTGAATTTTATCATACGAATGAAAATGAAACGTACCATCTGCATTTAAGTTCAAGGTGTAATTGATAATGTGAGGACTTGTGTTAGAAAGTTTCCTTTCATAGGTGCCTGCAACATCATTAACTGTGACTTGTGAATTAACTACAAAACTTGAACTAAGTACTGTAATGAGAAGAATAAGATTTTTCATTTTCAGAAGGGCTGGAATTACCCCTAACCGACATCAAGAGTTATGCCAAGGAAAATTAAAAACCGCGCTCAGCCTTCAACTTCTCATATGCATCTTTTACTTGTCGGAATTTCTCAACCGCACCTTTTTGATGCTCTTCACCTAAATGAATCACACGATCGGGATGGTATTTTTTGGCCATTTTACGATAAGCGGCTTTTATTTCTTCTACCGATGCTTCTTTTGTGATTTCAAGAATCTTGTAAGAGTTGTCACTACTGTTATAAAACATGGCTTTGATGGATTCAAAATCGCGTGCACTAATTCCCAAATACCCAGAAATGGTATGGATTTGATTCACTTCGCTCTCAATGACCATTCCATCTGCTTTGGCAATTCCGAAGAGGAAATGAAGCAATTGCAATCGGGACGCATGATCCATCATTTGCTGAATTTGCAGACATACCTGGCGCACCGGGATTTGTTGCTGATTGATGCCTTTAAATAATTGAAAAGCATGATTAGCGCGCTCCTGCCCATACATATTTACAAATTGCTGGCGTACAAAATCCAATTCCCGTTGGTCTTGATGGCCATCAGCCTTAATGACTACTGAAGCCAAAATTAAAAGGCTCACTTCAAAATCACCAGATTTTGTTTGTGGACGCGTCTCAGCCTGACGTCTATATGTGGGCTGGCTCTTTTGTTTCGTTTGCCAATCGCCTAAAAGTGGCGCGCCATCGCCTGATTGGGAATCAATAAAACTTCCAATTACCAATCCAATAATAGCACCAATTGGCCCTCCAAAAGACCATCCTAATCCTGCACCTACCCATTTTGAAATACCCATGTATCTATTTTTTTTAGAATCTCAAAGATAGTATAGTTCATCTTTTTATACCCTTAATTATTATGTAAATTTCCATTGAGAAAACAAATGCCATCATTAAAACTCACCACGGCAAAAGGACGCCCTAAGTTCATTTTTTTGTATCTTTGCAGTCCTGAACTTCGGGACAAATTATTAATTTTTAATATTAAAATATATGTATCCAGCAGAATTAGTAAAACCAATGCGAGAAGACTTGACCAAAGTTGGATTTGAAGAACTCCATACCGCTCAAGAAGTTGATGCAGCTATTGCAAAAGAAGGAACAACATTATTAGTCATTAATTCGGTTTGTGGTTGTGCGGCAGCAAATGCACGTCCAGGTGCACGAATGAGTCTCCAAAACGCAAAACATCCTGACCATATCGTAACGGTTTTTGCAGGTGTTGACAAAGATGCTGTCAATCAAGCAAGACAACATATGGTACCGTTCCCTCCAAGCTCACCAAGTATGGCGTTGTTTAAAGACGGCGAATTGGTGCACATGTTAGAGCGCCACCACATTGAAGGAAGACCTGCAGAATTGATTGCAGAAAACTTAGTAGATGCTTATAACGAGTATTGTTAGAAAAGTTAGAAGCTTGAAGCACGGCGCTTGAAGTTTTACTTTTGAATTTTTAAAGAACCACGGTAAGTTTATCGTGGTTTTTTTGTTTTAATAGGTCTGCCTTCTACAACAGAAAAGCGTATTGCATTCGTGAAATATATAGTAAATAATTTGTCTTAAGAAGCGAGTGAATTGGTGAGAAGCAGTGAAATTCGTGTCAAGAATTTTAAAAACTAACTCGCCTAATTCTAATCCAATTTGAAAACTATACAAGACTTTAAACGGTTTTAAACTTGGTAAAGTGATGGATTCATGAATTCCTTAACTGGCAATTAATGTGGACGCTTTGTACTCGCTTTTAATTTATCGGTTAAATAACATCAATGGCATGTCCAAAAACTCAGAGACCAAGTAGGCTAACCCTATCAGTAAAATGGTGCAAATCGGGACTGCCCAACTCAATTCTCTCATGATCAGCTTTTCCACGCTGACATAATTTACAAACACCCGCATAAAGAATGTCTGCTGTTTTTCATAAGTATATTTCAATCTAATTATCATTCCAATAAGACTTATGAACCAACATTGAAAGCACTTTTGATAAAGAACCTGAGCAGATTTTCGAGAGTGTCAATCGTAAATCTGTCGTCTTCCCATGATTGTGCAACAATAGGTGCAATGCTATCTATTAGTAGGTTTTTAGAAGTAGTTTTTATTATTTTTGCAACATGAGAAAAATATTAGCTTACCCTCTAACGGTTATATATTTAATTTGTTTTGGAATCACGCTTGTTGTATTCCATCCCATTCAATGGATTTGCTTAAATCTCTTTGGTTATAAAGCCCATAAGCTCAGTGTAGATTGGCTTCAGTTTTTTTTAATGCGTTGTCTTAATATTTTAGGCACGCGTTTTACGTTTACCAATCCTTATGATATTCCTACAGACCAACCATTGATCATCGTGGCCAATCATCAAAGCATGTACGACATTTCACCTATTACGTGGTACATGCGAAAACATCATCCGAAGTTTATTTCAAAAAAAGAGTTGGGCAAAGGCATTCCAAGTGTTTCCTATAACTTACGACATGGCGGATCTGTATTGATCGATCGAAAAAATCCGAGGCAAGCCTTACCAGCCATTATGAAGTTTGGTGAGTATATCGAAAAAAACAAATATGCCGCCGTTATTTTCCCGGAAGGCACACGAAGTAAAAACGGTATTCCAAAGCCTTTTCAAACCAAAGGTCTAGAAATTTTGATCAAAAAAGCTCCGTCAGCCATCATCGTTCCTATCAGTATTAACAATTCCTGGAAAATGTTGCGTTATGGAAAATTTCCGATGGGAATTGGAAATCATTTAAAATTCACGGTACATCAACCTCTCAAAATTGCTACCTTTGTAGATATGGAAGAGTTAATACGAACAGTTGAACAGACGATTTCCTCAAATATTCACCCTTAAATTTCAACTAAGATGTCATTAAAAAATATACGTTTGGAAGTGATGCAGCATCTCGAGAAAGACGTTGAATCACTCATTGAAAAATACTTAATACCGGTTGATAGCATTTGGCAACCGACTGATTTTCTTCCGAATTCAGAAAGCGATTCGTTTTATGATGAGGTCAGGGAAATACGCGAATTATCGAAAGAATTGCCTTATGATTTTTGGGTGGTTTTAGTAGGCGATATGATCACTGAAGAAGCACTACCTACCTACGAATCCTGGTTAATGGATGTGGAAGGTGTGGATCAGGTAGGACGAAATTCATGGGGAAAATGGGTGCGTCATTGGACGGGTGAAGAAAACAGACATGGCGATGTCCTCAATAAATATTTGTATTTATCAGGACGTGTCAACATGAAAGAAATCGAAATCACGACGCAACATTTAATTGCTGATGGGTTCGATATCGGCACCGACAGAGATCCTTATAAAAACTTTATTTATACCAGTTTTCAAGAACTGGCCACTTATATTTCTCATAATCGTGTCGCAAAAATCGCGAAGGAGAAAGGCAACAGACAACTCTTTAAAATGTGTAATATGATTGCTGGTGATGAAATGCGTCACCACCACGCGTACTCTGAGTTTGTGGAGCGTATTTTTGCCGTAGATCCTAACCAAATGATGGTCGCGTTTCAAACGATGATGAAACAAAAAATTACCATGCCTGCGCATTTCTTAAGAGAATCCGGAGATAAAATTGGAACGGCGTTTGAGGAATTTTCAAATACGGCGCAACGTATTGGCGTTTACACGTCTGCTGATTATGTGGACATTTTGGAAAAACTGGTTAACCGTTGGGACTTAGGAAATATTAAAAATCTTTCAGACGACGGCGAAAAAGCAAGAGACTATCTCATGAAACTTCCAGACCGCATGAAACGTTTGGCCGATCGTATGAGAGTTCCTGAGAACTCTTATCAGTTTAAATGGGTGCAACCGGCAAGTCTTAAATAACAAATTCTAAATACACACTATATTCCTTTTATCAACATAAAAGGAATTTTTTATTAAAAGCGTATGACAACAGAACAACTAATTTCCAAAACCATCACTTTCGTCAAAGAGCAACTCGTTAATGCCGAAGGCGGACACGATTGGTTTCACATCCAAAGAGTACTTAACAACGCCATGCTTATCGCCAAAAGTGAAGATGTTGATGTGTTCATCGTCCAACTCGGGGCTTTACTTCATGATATAGCAGATAGTAAATTTCATAATGGCGATGAAACTGTTGGGCCAAGAGTTGCACGAGAATTTTTACTCGGCATTCATGTGAACCATGAGGTCATCGAACATGTCATCAATATCATTGAAAACATCTCGTTTGGCGGCGGAAACAAACCTCAACATTTCAAATCTCCAGAGCTTGATGTCATCCAGGATGCTGACCGTTTGGATGCCATTGGTGCTATCGGAATTGCCAGAACCTTTAACTACGGCGGGTTTAAAGACAGAACTATATATGATCCTGATATCAAGCCAAATCTGAAAATGACTAAGGAAGAATACAAAGCCTCCAATGCGCCAACGATTAACCATTTTTACGAAAAATTGCTGTTGCTAAAAGATAAAATGAACACCAAAACAGGGCAACGAATCGCTGCGAATAGGCATAAATTTATGGAGCAATTCTTGGAGCAGTTTTATGCGGAATGGAATGGAGAGAAATAAAAAAGACCTCACAAGTTTTTACTCGTCCGCCGAATTTTCAGCGTAGGAGGAAAACCCGTGAGGTCTGATCGTTTCAAAAACAATAAACTATTTATGGATTTTAATCCATTACGGGTGTAACGCTATAACCTGCTTGTCTCAACAAATTGAGGACGCCTTTGTTTCCTCCCAAATGCGCTGCACCAACACCTTAAAAGGTAGGAACGTCCTTTGAAAACTTAGCGATTTCCGGAATCCAATTATTATTTCGCTCGTCTAAAAACTTGGCCATCAATTCAACATCATGATTCATATACTCATCCATATAACCATATAAAGCCTCAATATCTTCTGCGATATAAATTTGAGCCATTTTATCAAAAAGCGCCTTGTTTTCCTCTGGATTCTGAATCATTTTCACAAGATCATCGATTTGTTTCTCATAAGGCGTATGCTCAAAAACAGCCACTTGAGATTCATAAGTCTCCAAGCCTTTCATTTCTTTTTTAGCTTCTTTTGCCATGGTCAACAATGACATTTCAAAACTTGCCAAAGGTTCATCCAAAGAGGTCATTAAGATCACCGACATCAACATTAAAGGTTTTGCAGTATTGTACATTTGCATGCCCACTCCTGTTTTTTCCTTCAAATAGCTGTCCAACAATTCGTACTCACTATAGTCCATAAATGATTTCAATTCTGTTCCTGCTTCTAAATACGAATGCGCCATGATATCTTTTATAAAGTCAGGATTTGCCATATCGAGCTCTAAAACGACTTGCCCAGAAGCTTCAAAAGCAGCTTTAACCTTGTCCTTCAAAAGGAAATCTTTCTGCGCGATCAGATGCATGGTTCCGAAAATATAGGATGTTTTAATGCCGTTACCTTCTATTTTCCATAAATTACTGGAGTCTTGTGCATATAATGTTGAGAATAGAACGCTCAAGACAAAAGTCATGAGTATTAGGCGGTGTTTCTTCATTGCAATTAATTTTATTAAAAGATTAAAATTGGTTCTTATTTTATCGGTACAAACTTGACGTCACATAAAAATGAATTTTGATTTTTCGCATCGATAGGATAACAATTATGTTTTTGATTAATAGTCTACGCCATAACATTTAATCGCAGAGACTGAAAAGTGGAAGTAAAGATAATCTTCAAATATAATAATTAAAATAGCTTTAGTTGGCCATCCTTAAACTGTTCGTGGAGTGTGGTATTGAGTTTGGGCATGGATTTATCTTTGAAATAGTTACGTTTTGCCATTTTAACCATAGCATTTATTTGTTTGGCAATCTCGCCTTCCCCACGCATTCTCGTGCCAAAACGCGAATCATTTAAATTCCCGCCATGGCAACTTGCAATTTGGTGCAATACTTTATCCGCACGATCGGGCATGGTTTTTTTGATCCAATCGGTAAAAATTTCGCCGATGGCTCCGTTTAATCTGACAATAGTGTGACCCATACTCAAAGCGCCCATTTCAGAAACTTTTTTCGCTAAAGGCAACACTTCATGACTATTTATGGATGGGATAATCGGTGCCATCATCACATTGACAGGAATTCCGTTTTCTGATAAAATCTTCACGGTCTCCAAGCGTTTTTTAATGGTAGCGGTTCGCGGTTCCAAAACCCTGCGGGTCTCTTCTGAAAGGGAAGTAATGGAAATATTCACACCAATAAGATTGTCCTTCGCCAAAGCTTTCAACAAGTCCAGATCGCGAAGAATTAAGGCGTTTTTTGTGATGATCCCGACTGGATGTTTGTATTTTAAAAACACTTCCAAGCATTTTCGGGTGATTTCAAATTGCTTTTCGGCCGGTTGGTAGCAATCGGTGTTTCCAGACATGATTATCGGATGCGCTTTCCAACTTTTACGTTGGATAAACTTTTCTAATAAAAATGGCGCGTCTTTTTTTACCAAAATCCGACGTTCAAAATCCAAGCCGGCACTGTAGCCCCAAAACTCATGGCTGTTGCGGGCATAGCAGTAAACACAACCATGTTCGCAACCTTGGTACATGTTCATGGAATAGCCCATGCCCACATCTGGACTTTGCACTTTATTGACAATGGTCTTTGGGAATACGTCAAGATAGAGCGTTTTATTTTTGTCGGCGTCTTCTCCTTCCAGAGCGCAATATTCTAGAAAATCATCACGCATTTCGTGGCTTAATTCGAAGAAACGATTGGCTACGTTGATTTGTGCTCCACGACCTTTGAGGGTGGAATTTCGATCCATAGGTATAGTTTTTTGATGTTTCTCATCGCTAAGATGAGGGTTAAAATTACTACGAGTCTGCCCTATTTGATGGCTACAGAATGTAGAAACTAATCTTAATCTCTAACAATTAACAGATTGACTACTGAAAAAACCCTCTAAAACCTCAAAAAATAACATGCATTTAACAGTTAAAAACCCTTTAAACACGGGAAAAATTCAATAATTTTGGCGCTCACAAATAATAAAAAAACATGAAGAAATTATTGCTCTCTTTTACCGTTTTTATGCTGACTTTTTCGACGGCCATAAAAGCTGATGAAGGCATGTGGTTTTTGATGCATATTGAGCGTTTGAACCAAAGAGACATGCAAAAAATGGGACTTCAATTGACGGCTGAAGAAATTTACAGCGTCAACAACAGAAGTTTAAAAGATGCCATCGTGCAATTTAATGGTGGGTGTACGGCCAGCATCGTTTCTGAAAATGGCTTGGTACTGACCAACCATCACTGTGGATACAATGCCATTGCAGAATTATCGACTGCTGAAAGAAATCACTTAAAAGATGGCTATTGGGCAAAATCTTTGGAGTCCGAATTAAAGCCAGAAAGCTTATATGTTCGATTCTTTGTAAGAATGGATGATGTTTCAAAACGTATCTTATCACAAGTCAATGATAAAATGACTGAAAAAGAACGTGAAGCTGCGATCAATAAAGAGATTGCTAAAATTGAAAAAGAAAACAACGAAGGCGGAAAATATACTGTTTCTGTGCGTTCATTCTACCAAGGCAATGAGTTTTACTATTTCGTTTATGAAGATTTCACAGACGTTCGTTTGGTAGGAACTCCTCCAGAAAGTGTTGGAAAATACGGTGGGGACACTGATAACTGGGAGTGGCCAAGACATACGGGCGATTTCTCTTTATTTAGAGTTTATGCTGATGCAGAGGGAAATCCAGCGGAATACTCAACAGCTAACGTGCCTTTAAAATCAAAATACCACCTTCCTGTAAGTATTGATGGGGTTAAGGAAAATGATTTTGCCATGATTTTAGGTTATCCTGGTCGAACCAACCGTTGGATGCCTGCACAAGGTGTGGAACAAAACGTAAAGTTTGCTTATCCTGCTTGGGTTGAAGGTTCAAAACTGAGCATGGATGTAATGAAAAAATATATGGATAATGATGAAGCCATCAACTTGATGTACGCGTCTTCTTATGCAAGTATTGCCAACTATTGGAAAAACCGTGGCGGGATGATTGAGGCTTTAACCGCTCACAAAACGGTAGCCACAAAAACCGATGTGGAGAAGAAATTTGACAAATGGGCGAACAAAAAGAAAAACAAAGCACAATATGGCAATGTCATTTCTGACATCAACGCCTACTACAAATTAACGAATGACAAAGCACAACACGACAACTATTTAAGTGGTATTGTTCGTGGTTCTAAATTTGCCGTTTTACCTTACAGATTAGGTAGTGCTTTAGAGCAATATGTTGCTGCCAATGAAGCCGGACGTGAAAACATGTTGCCAAGATTAGAAGGTTTTATAGATAGTAATTATAAAAATTACCACTTGCCTTTAGAAAAAGAAATTTTGGCTAGACAGTTGAATTTATATGCTTCTAAAACGAATTATCCACTTCCAGAAATCGTAAAAGAAGTTGCTGCACAAAACAACAATGACTTTACAGCCTATGTGGATTCAATGTTTGACAACAGCATCTTTAGCTCAAAAGAAAGCATTACCGCATTTTTAGCAAATCCAGATGCTTCAAAACTGAAAAATGATCCTTTGTATACGTTCTCTGATCAAATCATGACGAAATACAGAGAGCAACCAGAAAGTTTGGTAAAACCTGAGAATGATTATCAAGCGGCTTTCAGAAAGTTGGTTGCTGGATTACGTGAATCTGGATTGAGCAAAATCCAATATTCGGATGCTAACTCTACCTTGCGTTTAAGCTACGGAAAAGTGAGAGCTTTACCTGCTGATCCAAGAAACGATGCAGAATTCAACAACTACACGACCTTAAAAGGTATGATCGCTAAATACGTTCCAAATGATGACGAATTTGATTTGCCAGCACATATGTTAGACATGTACGCGAAAAAAGATTATGGACGTTATGCCAACGAAAGAGGTGAACTTTCAGTAAACTTTTTATCAGACAATGATATTACTGGCGGTAACTCAGGATCTCCTGTAATCAACGGTAAAGGTGAATTGATTGGTTTAGCTTTTGACGGTAACATTGAAGCGATGGCTGGAGATGTTATTTTTGACAGCGATTTACAGCGCACCATCAACGTTGATATCAGATATGTACTTTGGCTGATTGACAAATATTCTGACGCCAAACATATTGTTGACGAATTGACGATTGTTGGAGGAAATTCTTAACAGAAGACGGAAGACGGAAGACGGAAGACGGAAGACGGAAGACGGAAGACGGAAGACGGAAGTTTAAAAATAAAAAAAAATGCGAACTGGATGAACTGGTTCGCATTTTTTTACTTGTATTTATTAATGTTTCAGAGTTACCAATCCTATATTTTAGAACGCAGATGACGCTGATTTTCTATGATTTTAACTGATTAGTGTGGAATCTTCATCTTAAGGATTTTATCAGAGAACCTTCGAAATTGCAGAAATAAAATCAGTGGAAATCTGCTCTATCTGTGTCATCTGCGTTCTATTTTCCCTGAAACTCCGCCTTACGCTTTTCCAAAAACGCTGTTGTCCCTTCGATAAAATCTTCAGTGCCGAAACACTTTCCAAATTGTTTGATCTCTACTTTAAAACCATCAACACCATCTTTATAATTGGCGTTGATGGCTTTTATAGCGCCTTTAATGGCCACAGGAGAATTGCGCATGATTTTACCCCCAATCTTTTCACACATTGGTATAAGATCATCTTGTGTTGTCACATGATTGACCAATCCGTAGGCTTTTGCAGTTTCTGCATCAATCATACTTGCGGTCATGACCATTTCCATAGCGCGGCCTTTGCCGACTAATTGCGGCAAACGTTGTGTACCTCCATAACCGGGGATAACGCCTAAAGAAGTTTCTGGCAAGCCCATTTTAGCATTATCACTCGCAATCCGGAAATGACAGGCCATCGCTAATTCGAGTCCCCCGCCAAGCGCAAATCCGTTGACTGCCGCAATTACCGGAGTTGATAAATTCTCAATATAATCGAATAATAACTCTTGACCTTTGGCTGCTAGCTTTCCGCCATCTTCTACATCAAAATGGGCAAATTCGCTAATGTCTGCACCAGCGACAAAAGCTTTCTCGCCACTTCCCGTAAGGATGATGACCTTGGTGTTTTTATCTTTGTTCGCCACTTTAAAAGCTTGATTGAGCTCATTTATAGTGGCCTTGTTTAAAGAATTTAACTTATTTGGTCGGTTGATGGTAATCGTCGTGATACCATCTTTTGTTTTGGATAGGATGTTTTCGTAAGACATAGTTGTGTGTTTTTTATTTCCGCGTGGTTGTTGAGCTTGTCGAAGCAAAGACAGAGATCTCAATTAATAAATTTCTTCTCTTTTGCTTTATTCTTTAGGAAACGTCACAGTAAAAATTGTTCCTCTTCCCTCTTGAGAAGTAAAGGTAATCGTTCCATTGTAAGTTTCCACTATATTTTTAACCATGGCCAATCCGAGGCCCATGCCGCTGGATTTTGTGGTAAACTTAGGTTCAAATATTCTTGAAAAATCGGCTTCTGTTATGCCTTTACCATTATCGGACACTGCGATTTTGACCATATTGCCTTCAGACATCACGCTGACCACAACTTTAGGATCTTTATCTTCGGCAATGGCCTGCGTCGCATTCTTGACTAAATTGGTAACCACACGAATCAATTGCGTACGATCCAACTTCGAAATAATTTCCTTTTCATCGGCTACAAAAACAATATAATCTTCACTGAAAATATCTAAAGCCAATTTTACAATCTCCACCACATTTAGGGTTTCATTTTGCTGCGCTGGCATTCTCGCAAAATTGGAAAAGGCAGATGCAATGGAACTCATCGTATCAATTTGCTGGATGAGCGTTTTGCTATATTCGTCTAATTTTTGATAAATTTCAGGATCGGCATGATTAAATTTGCGTTGAAAACTTTGGACACTTAAACGCATTGGCGTCAACGGATTTTTAATTTCATGGGCCACTTGTTTCGCCATTTCACGCCAGGCCTGTTCACGCTCTGAGGTTGCCAATTTAACAGCACTCTCCTCCAATTCATCAATCATACTGTTGTATGACCTTACCAAAGTCGCAATTTCCTCACTGGAGGATTCGATTTCGATTTTTTTGTTGCGTTTTTCCAATCGTGTCGCTTTTATTTTTTCACTTATGGTTTTAAGCGATTTGGTAATGTACGAGGATAGGAAATAGGCCAAAACAATCGCCAATATCAACATGAAAAAATAGGCATAGCCCAAACGCTCTAAAAACTCATTCAATTCCTTATTCAAAAAATCGTCATTTTCAAGATAAGGCAATTTCAGAATAGCAATGGACTTGAACTTTTTATCGGTAATGTAAGTGTAAGAAGATTGGTAGGTTTGATCATTTAATATGGTTTTTTCAACAAAACGGTGTTCTGCGGTGTTGGAAAGCACATTTAAAATATGAGGGCTTAAACATTGTGAACCCGCATCGCCTTCGATACTCGATTTTGAAGACAGTATCAAACTTCCCTCTAAATCAAAAATATCAATTTGACTCTGGTGGATATCTGCAATTTTATAAATCTCTTCCCTGAAAATCAATCGCACCTTTTCGGTAATGACCTCCCAGGTTGTTCCGCGAATGACAAAATCAATATGACGCTTGATATTATCTTCCTTGCGTTCCAAACGATCTCTATGATACGCTTGTGCTTCTTCATTATACTGGTAAATGGTTACGCCTGCAATCAAAACGGAAGCGATGAGCACCAACAGAATCATGGATAAAAAGATGCGTAGGCGTAAAGAAAATCGTCTTATTCTCATTTAAAATAGTGTAGTGCGATAAAGATAGCAATTATCAATCCAAAAACGGCTGCGCCGTAAATTTCAAAAACTAAAATATCAAAATTCCAATACAGTTAGCTGTTATAACAAAACTTATTATGCCATTTAGTGAAGCTTCTGCAAAATCTGTGTGATCAGCGGGAAATCCTTGTAGTGTCAAGTATTTTACCGTGAAGAAGTTAGGTCTCAAAGTTCCGCAAAGGAAATACAAAGTTTCACAAAGAGCAGCGATATGGGTTGAAGTTTTTTAAGAGTTCGTATTTCTCTCCCGGATGTTTTTGTAAAGTTTGAAACCCAACATCAACACAACACCTAGCACTAAGATGCCAACCACTCCAAAAATCCAACTGATGGAATTTTTTAGAATAACCAGAAACACTACGGCGAACAAAATAAAAGTAGCGCCCTCATTCCACAATCGCATGAAATTGGAGGTTTTTTTGACCTCATCGCGCTGGAGTTGTTTATAGTACTGATGTGTTTTCAGGTGATAAAAGATGAGCAATACCACGAATGCTAATTTCACATGCATCCATCCTTGCTGCAACCAAAGTGGCTGTAAAATGATTAACCAAATCGCAAAAACGGTCGCCAATATTGCAGAAGGCCAAGTGATAATCGTCCATAAACGATTCGCCATCAATTTGAGCTGTTTTCCTAAAATTTCCTTTTCAGGAGATGGCTTGTGAAAGGATTCAATTTGATATACAAACAACCTTGGAATGTAGAAAAGTCCTGCAAACCAAGTGATGACAAAAATAAGATGGAGCGATTTTATGTAGTTGTAGTATTCCATGGGTCGGCAATTATTTAAATATCTTTAGGTGTCAAATTCCGTTTGATCTCACGATTCAAAAAATAAGCCGTTACGATGGTGGCCAAAACATCTGAAATTGGAAAAGAAATCCACACTCCCAATTCGCCATAAAATTTAGGCAAAATCAAGATGAGCGGAATGAAAATGAAACCTTGCCTACTTAAAGTCAACAATAAGGCCGGTCTTGCTTTTCCAATCGCCTGAAAATACGCCGCACCTATCAACTGCCAAGCAATAATAGGTGTTGCGGCAAAAACCCAGCGCATATCACTTGGCGCTTGCCGAAGTACACCAGCATCCGTAGTAAACATTCGGGCGATATTTTCCGGGAAAATCATCAATACGACAAATACCAAACTAGCTAAAATTGCGGCATACTTGATGGCTGTATTCAGTGTTTCCTTAACCCGATGGTAGTTTTCAGCCCCATAGTTAAAGCCCGCAATCGGCAAAAACCCTTGCGTAACACCTAGGACTGGAAACATGGCAAACATCAACATCCGACCCGCAATGGCATAAGACGTCACAGAGGCCTCTCCACCCAGATCAAACAGAATATTATTCATAAATAGGTAGGTAACACTTACTACGGCCTGTCTCGCTAAGGTTACAAAACCTAAAGAAGTAATTTCCTTTACAATCGGAAAATTCAGTCCTAAATGTGTGAAATTGATTTTTAATTCTGACTTTTTAGAGGCAAAAAACCATAAAATAAATACCAAACAAATCACATAAGATAGTGTTGTCGCCCATGCTGCTCCTGCCATCCCAAAATCCATCACGTTGATGAAAATATAATCCATAATCAGATTACAAACCGATGGAATCATCATGGCATACATGGCAAATTTAGGTTTGCCTTCTGCACGAATGACCGTGTTGGCCATCATACAAAGTGCCAAAAGCGGCACTCCGTAAAGTACGATTTGATAATAGGTTTTGGCGGGTTCAAAAATGGCACCTTTCCCACCAAAGGACTCAATAATGGAATCTGCAAAAAACAGACCCACGGCAACCAGGGAGAGCGTCAATATTAACGTTAAAGTGATTTGGTTACCAAATACCTTAAGTGCTTTTTTATGATTGTCAGCCCCTAAGGCTCTTGATATTATAGACGAACCCCCAATACCAATGGCCATTCCTAAAGCGGCAATAAAAAACGAAACTGGTAAAACCACGTTGATCGCCGCAATGGCCGTCGAGCCAATCCAGTTGCCTACAAAAATAGTATCCACCAAAATATTGAGCGACATGACCAATATCCCAATAGAAGCCGGAACAGCTTGCTTTATGAGAAGTTTACTAATGGGTTGTGTGCCTAAATCCTGGGAGGAAAACTTTTCCATTATGCAATTACGGGTTCAACAGCAGCCCATTCATTGATCCAGTTGGATAGAATAGCCACAAATTCGTCATCATCATTTAAACAAGGTACTGTTGTAAAGCCTTTTCCGCCCATTTCATGGAAAATCTCTGAGCCTTCCATGGCAATTTCTTCTAAAGTTTCTAAACAATCACTTACAAATGCTGGTGTGACAACAGCTAAATTTTTGATGCCTTGTTTTCCCAAACGCTCAATAGTAATATCGGTAGCCGGTTTCAACCAAGGATCGACTCCTAATCGTGACTGAAACGATGAAGTATAAGTCCCAGGAACCAAATTAAGCTTATCGGCTACCAAGCGTGTCACTTCCAAACACTGATGGCGATAGCAAAACTCGTGTGCAGGAGAAGGTGTTATACAACAACTCCTATCAATTTTACAATGTGATTTGGTAATGTCGCGTTTACGAATATGACGTTCTGGAACACCATGATATGAAAACAATAGGTGATCATAAGGATGATCTTTCAAATGTCTTGCAATGGAATGCGAAAGCACTTCAATATAATCTTCACGATTGTAAAATGCTTTTAAGTCGGAAATTTTAAGGCTTGGAAAATGTTCTTTTCGAATCTCTTCTGCCAACACCAAAATTGTCTCGGTCGTAGCCATGGCAAATTGTGGATATAAAGGCATCAAAAAAACCTCTTCCACACCTTTGTCCACCAACTCCTGAAGACCTTTTTTGATGGTCATGCTACCATAACGCATGGCTAAAGCAACCGGTAGCGGCGTGTTTTTTTGTATCTTTTTCTGAAGGCGCTCTGAAATGACGATTAAAGGCGATCCTTCCTCCCACCAAATTTTTTTATACGCTTCCGCAGATGCTTTAGGTCGGGTATTTAAAATGATCCCTTTTACAATAAAAGTTCGTAACCAAACCGGAACGTCGATAACGCGTTCATCCATTAAAAACTCACTTAAATAAGGTTTAACATCTTTTGGTTCTGGGCTATCTGGCGAGCCTAAATTAACAAGTAATACTCCTTTTTTCATATGACATTCCTGCGAAGGCAGGAATCTATTTTTAAATTAAACTTCAATCACTTTTATACTTTAAATCATTCGTAGATTTTGAAAATCTCTCAAGCCTGACATAAACTCTTACGAGATTTTTACAACTCTACGAAGATAACGACATTAAATATTTCTTTGGCGTTGTCCCATATTTCTTTTTGAATGCCGCTATAAAGTGACTCGATGAGCTGTAACCAACTTTCAAGCCGACTTCATTCACATTGTATTCATTGGACTCCAATAACTTTCTGGCCACTTCCATCTTATAATCAAATAAAAAACTGAACACTGAGTCGCCGTAAATTTGCTTAAAACCTTCCTTCAGCTTTTTTAGGGTTAAACCTATTTCTTCCGATAGCTCTTGCAACGTCGGCGGTTCGGTCATTCTTGAAATCACAATATCCTTGGCTTTCCTGATTTTGATAACGTTTGCTTCATCCACCAAAAACGGACATTGTTCAATGTCGGCATCCTCATTTCTATTGAAATATAAACTCAATAATTCATAAGCCTTTCCTTTATAATAAAGATTCCTGATAGAAGAATTCAAGTTATAATGGATCAATTGTGTCAAAACAATCGCCATGGATGGAGATACTTTCCCGTCCTGATAGTATTTCTTATCCTTATTATCGTCACTTAAAAAAGAAATATAATCAGCTTCCTGCGAAAATAATCCGTGGAATTTTTTAATGGAGATCAAAATCGATACTAACGACGAATTTGGATGCATTTCCAAATGGATGGGCAAATCCTGTTGTGGATTATAAAGTAACAAGGAGTTTTCTTCTAATATATCTAAAGCATACCGCCCATTATTAAATATGAACTTACTCGCCCCTTTCAAACAAAAATGGAATTGAATAAAACTACTATCAATTCCACGTTCAATAGTTTCTACAGTATTGCTATCGTTTTGATAGGTCAATACCAAAAAATCATGATCAATTCGAGTTTCTGTAAAAGAACCTTTAGCGACATTTTCCAAATCCATTCTCATCAAAATTTATACACCTTATTTAGATTCGTTCTAAACAAACCACTCATAAGGCGTTGCTATTGCTGCAAAAGTATAACATTTATTATTTTATTACAGAATAAAAGATAAAAAACACCAAGCGACACTTATAGTCCGTTTAGCGTTGTTTATTATTTAAAGGACAGTTATACTTTTGTCTTTTCAATTTCTAAAAACCGTTACCGATTACTATCATATGCTGAAAGGAACCTATTTTTATGCCATTGGATTGAGTTATAAAAAGGCTGATGCTACTATTAGAGGCCTTTTTAGTTTAGATGACACTTCTAAAAAAAACCTTTTAAATCAGGCCAAAGAAGCGGGCATTGAAAGTCTCATTGTGACCTCAACCTGCAACCGAACCGAACTTTACGGTTTTGCTGAACATCCTTACCAACTCATCAAATTACTTTGTGATAACTCTAAAGGAACGATTGAAGAATTTCAGCACGTGGCTTATATTTTAAAAAACAACGAGGCTGTTTCGCACATGTTCCGCGTCGGTTCTGGACTTGACAGTCAGATTTTAGGGGATTTTGAAATTATCAGTCAATTAAGAACAAGCGCAAAAGCATCCAAAAAAAAGGGATTGCTTAATCCTTTCACAGAACGTTTACTGAATGCCGTTATTCAAGCGAGCAAACGCATCAAAAATGAAACAGAAATTTCATCAGGCGCAACTTCCGTCTCTTTTGCATCCGTTCAATATATCATGAGCAATATTCAGAATGTTTCAGAAAAAAACATTTTACTCTTTGGCATTGGAAAAATCGGGAGAAACACCTGCGAAAACCTGGTAAAACACACCAAAAACGAACATATCACCTTAATTAACAGAACTAAAACCAAAGCTGAAGCCATTGCTGGGAAGTTCAATTTGTTGGTTAAAGATTATGCCGATCTTCAAAAAGAAATCAATGCTTCCGATATTTTGATTGTTGCTACAGGTGCCCAAAGTCCAACGGTAACGAAAGAATCCATCCAATCTAATAAGCCAATTTTGATTTTAGATTTATCGATTCCAAGAAACGTGAATCCAGATGTCACGGAATTATCAAATGTGACCTTGATTCATCTTGATGATTTATCAAAAATGACTGATGATACCTTAGAACGCAGAAAAGAATTTATACCTTTGGCGGAGCAAATTTTAGAAGAAGTAAAACTGGATTTTAACAGCTGGCTTGCCACTCGAAAATTTGCCCCAACCATCAAAGCATTAAAGCACAAATTGCTTGATTTAAAAAATGCGGAATTGGAAACCCAACGTAAAAAACATGCGGATTTCAATGAAGCACAAGCAGAATTAATCAGCAATAATATCATCCAAAAAATAACAAATCACTTTGCATACCATCTCAAAACAGATCATATGTCAACTGATGACAGCATTGAACTCATCAGAAAAGTGTTCCAATTAGAATCCACTACAAATGTCTAAACTTATAAGAATTGGTACTCGCGATAGCGAATTAGCGCTATGGCAAGCCAAAACTGTACAACAACAACTCCAACATCTGGGTCATAAAACGGTATTGGTACCTGTAAAATCAACAGGCGATTTGCGACTTGACAAACCCATTTATGAAATGGGAATTGTAGGTGTTTTCACTCGAATATTAGACGAGGCCATGCTCAACAATCAAATCGATATTGCGGTACATTCACTTAAAGACGTACCTACGATTTTGCCACAAGGCATCGTTCAGGCAGCCGTTTTAAAACGTGGCAATGTGAGAGACACTTTAGTATTTAAGAATAATGAAGAATTTTTATCTCAAAAAGATGCCGTCATTGCAACAGGTAGTTTAAGACGAAAAGCACAATGGCTTAACCGATATCCAACCCATACCATTGTCGGATTACGCGGCAACATTAATACCAGACTTGAAAAACTGCAAGATAATGAGGATTGGAATGCGGCTATTTTTGCAGCAGCAGGCATTGGCAGAATTGGCGTACGTCCAGAAGATGCGATCAATCTTGATTGGATGGTTCCAGCTCCGGCACAAGGCGCCATCATGATCACTGCACGTGAAGTTGATGAAGATGTATTGACCATCCTTAAGGAAATCAACCACGAGGAGACCGAAATATGTACCACGATTGAGCGTCAATTTTTAAATTTATTGGAAGGTGGTTGCTCTGCTCCAATTGGCGCTTTAGCATTCATTAAAGATGAAGAAGTATCTTTTCAAGGCGTCCTATTGAGTTTAGATGGAACGAAAAAGATTGAGGTAACGCGTAAAGAAAAATTGGGCAACCATCATAATATCGCACAATTTGCGGCCGATTACGTCATAGACCGTGGTGGTCAGCGATTAATGAATGATCTGAGAGACGAGGAGAAACAGATTCAAGTTTTTTCTACTCGCAATTTGAGCGAAGGCCAACGTCAGCTTTTTAAAAATGTACATGCGGCCAGCACAGATTTCTTAAAAATAAGCTTTAACAGGATTTCGAAGCCTGTTTTAAAATCGAAAATTGACAACGTCATCATCACGAGTCAAAATGCGGTAGAAGCCATTCTCTCTAGTGTTCCTAAAGAAGAATTACAGTTTAAAAACATTTATTGTGTTGGGCGACGCACCAAAAGGTTGATCGAAACTAAAATCGGAAAGGTCAAACATTCTGAAAATTATGCTAAAGATCTGGCTGCCTATTTGGTAGAATTCATGGATGGCACCGAAGTGACGCACTTTTGCAGTGACATTCGCTTGGATGAAATTTCCACGACCTTACAAAACAATCACATTAAAGTCAATGAGGTTGAAGCTTATAAAACCATTCTCGACTCTGAAAAAATTGATTCAAATGTTGAAGGTATTATGTTTTATAGCCCGTCCACAGTGGACAGTTATATGATCAACAATACGGCAGATAAAAAGATCGCTTATTGTATAGGAGAAACTACGGCCACGGAAGCTAAAAAGTATTTTGAGGATGTGAGAGTCGCCAAAATTCCGACGGTTGAAAGTGTCATTGATTTAGTGAATGAACATTATAACCATTAGATTATCAGTAAGGTTATAAAAATAACTTAAATTTATAGCTCCTAAATAGGTGGTCCATGGTCAATCTAAAATCATTCAAGAATTTATATCGTTTTATCGATATTCTCATCTTGTTTTTCTTGATATTCGATTTTGGATTTACCATTAATGACGACTACAAACCTTATAAAATTCTTGTCTTTTTTACGCTTACAAGTGTTTTAATTGGATTTAATATTTTAAAATATTTCCAATTCGACGATGCAGGAATAAGGAAAACCTTAATATTCAACTTGATTTTATTAACGGCGACCCTAACGTCGTCAGGTCTTTATTTGTTACTGAATCAAGGACAGGATATGATTCCTGCGTTAAAACAATGCAGGGTTATATTTGAGGTGGGCCTATTTTTATACTTGCTTATGAGGCTTTCCATGCTGATAAAGTTTGTTTATAAAATCTACTTCAATCCGGCCATTCTTTTTGTAGGGAGTTTTTTTATTTTCTCTTTTATAGGTGCATTGTTTTTAATGCTTCCTAAAGTTACTGCTCACGGCATAAGTTTTATTGACGCATTATTTACCGCTACCAGCGCTATTTGTGTAACCGGATTAACAGTATTGGACACCGCTAATGATTTTACGCAATTGGGCCAAGGAGTTATCTTGGCTTTAATTCAAATTGGAGGCTTAGGCATTCTGACTTTTACATCATTTTTCGCTTATTTTTTTAGAGAAAATTCGTCCTTTAGAGAAGGCCTCTATGTCAAAGATTTTACGGCTTCAGAAAATCTTCAAGATGTTTTAAAAATAGCAGCTCGTGTGGTTTTATTTACCTTAACTGTCGAAATGATCGGTGCCGCCTGCATCTATTTTTCGATTGATCAAATTGATAATGTAAAAGACAAACTCTTCTTCTCTATATTCCATGCCATTTCCGCTTTTTGTAATGCAGGTTTTTCTACTGCCGTTGGAGGTTTTTATGATCCTAGTTACCGATTTGCCTATTCCCTGCAATGGGCTATTATGCTATTGATTGTCATAGGAGGCTTAGGCTATAATATCGTCTACAATTCATATATTTATTTCAAAACGGCTTTCAGCAATTTTTTTGTAAATAATATTAAAACATTGCCCGTCAGAGTTTTTAAGCTGAATTCACAAATCATATTTATTACCACCTGTATCCTATTGTTAGCTGGTTTTGTCTTTTTCTTTTTTGCAGAAGCCAATCACTCGCTAAAAGAACATGTCACGTTCTATGGACGCATTACCTCGGCAATGTTCTCATCTGTGACGCCCAGAACTGCAGGTTTTAATACCATAGATTATACACATGTTGCGACGCCATCCCTATTGTTTGTCATTTTTTTAATGTGGATTGGAGCCTCTCCAGCATCTACCGGTGGTGGGATAAAAACCAGCACCTTCGCCATTGCCATGCTCAATATTTATGCGACGGCACGTGGTCGAAATAGAATAGAAATTAACACTAGGGAAATCTCTAGCAGTTCGGTCAACAGAGCTTTTGCGATTATCATGATTTCGCTTTTTGTAATCGGCCTTAGCATCTTATTACTCCTGTTTTTCGAACCTAACGCAGGCATCTTGCCTATAGCTTTTGAGTGCTTTTCAGCTTATGGCACGGTTGGTTTGAGCTTAAACCTCACACCAACCCTAAGTGTTCCGAGTAAATACGTTATCATCCTAGTCATGTTTTTGGGTAGAATCGGCACCTTAAACCTATTATTTGGCATGTTAGGTCAGATAGAACAAAAATTTTATCAATATCCTCAAGAACCTATTTTAATCAATTAAAAGATGAAAATTATTATCATTGGTCTCGGAAATTTTGGTTTGTCCTTAGCTTTAAACCTGACAGAGACAGGTAATGAAGTTATTGCCGTTGACAAACAGATGGAAAAAGTAAATCTTGCCAAAGATAAATTGGCACATGTGGTGTGTATGGATGCCACCAACGAACAAGCGTATCAAGCACTTCCCACCAAACAAGCAGATTTAATCGTGGTGGCCATTGGCGAAAACGAAGGTGCTGCCATTATAACCACCGCCATCGTAAAAAAATTATGTTCAGGAAAAATCATCAGTAGATCCTTATCGGACATTCATGACACCGTTTTACAGGCTATGGGCATTGATGTGATCGTTCATCCAGAGAAAGAAGCCGCTGAAAAATTGACGTATAAGATCAATTTGAAAAACCTCATCGATAATTATAAAATAGATGACCACTATTCTATTTCAGAAATTAAACCGCCTGAAAGTTTTATCGGTAAAACAATTGGAGAATTAGACATCAGGATAAAATATAAAGTCAACATCGTAACCTTATTACGTACCAAAGAAAAAACCAATTTTATTGGAGCGACTACCAAAGTAAACGAAGTGATTGGCGTTCCTACCGCAACCACACGTATCGAAAAAGATGATATCATGGTTGTTTTTGGGTTGGATGAAAAAATTACCACTTTAAGCAATAAAAAGTAAAGACTTATAAAGTCCAGAGTAAAATAAAAAATTAGTTTAACCTAGAAATCCCAGATTTTGGGGCTATTTTAAAAAAAGAAATGATAAAAAACGATTTATACTTAAGAGCATTAAAAGGCGAAACAGTTGAACGTCCACCAGTTTGGATGATGCGTCAAGCCGGACGTTATCTACCTGAATTCATGGAAATCAGAAAAAAATACGATTTCTTTACCCGATGTCGAATGCCAGAATTAGCGAGCGAAATTACCGTACAACCTATCCGTCGTTATGGAATGGACGCTGCCATTTTATTCAGTGATATTTTGGTCATTCCACAAGCGATGAATATCGAGGTACAAATGAAACCTGACTTTGGACCTTATTTGCCAAATCCTATCCGCACGCAACAAGATGTGGACAATGTAATTGTTCCTGATGTTCATGTGGAGCTGGATTATGTGATGCAAGCCATTAAAGCCACCAAAGAATTATTGAATAACGAAGTGCCACTAATTGGTTTTGCAGGATCACCTTGGACGATTTTATGCTACTGCGTACAAGGCCAAGGCAGCAAGAACTTTGATAAAGCCAAACAATTTTGTTTTACAAATCCTATTGCCGCACACCAGTTATTACAAAAGATAACGGATACAACCATTACGTATTTGCAAGCTAAAGTTGCGGCTGGATGTGATGCGGTACAGATATTTGATTCTTGGGGAGGCATGTTAGCGCCTGCAGATTACAATGAATTCTCTTGGCAATATATCAATCAGATTATTGAAGCTTTAAAGGATCACGCCCCTGTAATTGCTTTTGGAAAAGGCTGTTGGTTTGCATTGGGCGACATGGCCAAATCGAACGCCACGGCTTTGGGGATTGACTGGACGTGTTCTCCGCAAAATGCGCGTTACTTAACTGGCGGAAAAATAACTTTGCAAGGCAATTTTGATCCTTCCAGATTATTCTCGCCACCTGCAGTAATCAAGAAAATGGTCACTCAAATGATTAATGAATTTGGAAAAGACCGATATATCGTCAATTTAGGTCACGGCATTTTACCAAATATTCCATTAGACAATGCGAAAGCATTTATTGATGCCGTAAAAGAATATAAGAGTCCAAATTAGATAAGCATTTAAAAGACCTCACAGGTTTTTAAAACCTGTGAGGTCTCATCTCAGTGTATGATTAAAAACATCTTCACAGGCATCAAAGCTTATGCTGGAACATTGAAATTAATTTCCAAACTCGGACTTTGGAAATATTTTGGTGTGCCGATGTTGATTAGTTTTTTGGTTGCCTCCGCCATCATTTTAGCGGCTTATACCTTTGCTGATAATTTCGCGTTTTACATTTCAAAACTTTGGGCTTGGGAACGAGGAAAGGAAACCTTTTTCTTAATCAGCGAAATCTTGAGTGGTGTGTTGATTCTTATCTTAGGATTTATTCTTTACAAGCATATTGTGATGGCCCTTTCGGCGCCTTTTATGAGTCCGGTATCTGAAAAAATTGAATCCCATTTATTAGGTGTGGAACGCCATCAGCATCGGGACACTTCATTTTCTGAACAGTTATGGAGAGGCATTCGAATTAACGTCCGAAATCTGATGATGGAATTGTTGTTGACCTTTCCTATTTTACTCATAGGTTTTATTCCAATTATCGGCCTTGCATCCACCGTTTTATTGTTTTTAGTTCAGGCCTATTATGCAGGTTTTGGAAATATGGATTACACTTTGGAACGTCATTTTAAATACGACGAAAGTATTAAATTTGTAAAACAACATCGAGGATTGGCCATTGGAAACGGGATGGTTTTCATGTTGTTTTTATTGATTCCAGTGATTGGAATCATTCTCGTATTACCTTTATCAGTCACTGCTGCATCAACCGAAACCGTGGCTTTGCTTAAAGATCAAAACCGATTAAAATCCAATGATATATAGTTCAGAACATTTTTCCATTTCATTATTACAACCTAAAAATGCTTTGCAGCTGAACAAATTACTCGTGTCCAATACCGAACGTTTTATGAAGTATCTCCCTAAAACATTAGGGGAAAACACAACCTTGGAAAGTACAAAAAACTATATCGCTCGGAAAATTAAAGCAGCCAAAAAAAAGAAAGCCTTTGTATTTGTAATTAATGATAAACACAGCCGAAATATCCTCGGCATGATTATTCTAAAAAACTTGGATTGGGAAACTAAAAAAGCCGAATTCGCTTATTGCATCGGCAAACGTTTTAAGGGCGAAGGACTGATGAGTACAGCTATAAAAGCAACGTCCGACTATGTCATTGAAACCATGGGACTTGAAACACTTCAAATCATTGCGCACAAAACCAATTTACCAAGTGTTAATGTGGCCTTACAATCGGGTTTCCAATGGGTA
Organism: Gelidibacter sp.; assembly: GCF_053579655.1. Taxonomy (NCBI): domain Bacteria; kingdom Pseudomonadati; phylum Bacteroidota; class Flavobacteriia; order Flavobacteriales; family Flavobacteriaceae; genus Gelidibacter; species Gelidibacter sp. Next base: position 45,251 of record NZ_JBMDWE010000032.1, read on the forward strand.
GAAACTTTAGAAGATGAGTTTATGACTTTGAATGGAACACCGCTTGCTATGGAACTTTTTGAGTTGTCAAGACCTGACAGGTTTTAGAAACCTGTCAGGTTTGTAAGATCTAAAATAATTAAAATGGAAACACTGAGACAAGAACATTATTATCATATTTATAATAGAGGTATAAATAGTGGTCTATTATTTAATAATGAAGATAATATGCAATACTTCCTTCAATTGGTCGAAAAGCATCTCACTTCCAAAGTTGATATTCTTTGTTATTGTTTGATGAATAATCATTTTCATATGGCAGTTCAAATTATTTCTGATGAAAAGGAAGCATCCCAAGCTTTTTCAAATTTATTCAATGCCTATTCCAAAGCATTCAATAAGGAAAATTCAAGAACAGGAGCGCTATTTGAAAGACCTTTCAAAAGAGTTGCGATCAAAGATGAAAATTATCTTAAAAACCTAGTATTGTATATTCATAAAAACCCTGAAAACCATGGTGTAGTCGAAGATTTCGGAGATTATAGATTTTCATCTTTTAATGCGTTTATTCAAAATGAGCCAAGTCTCATTTCAAATAAAAAAGATTACATCCTAAATTTATTCGCAGATATGAAAAATTTTATGTTTACCCATAACAGTCAAAAACCAGAAGCTATAGACCTGTCAGGTTTTAAAAACCTTACAGGTCTTCCAACAAAAGATAAATTTTACAATTACATCCTGAACCTTCAAGACACCATTACCTCAAAACTCGAAGCGATAGATGGGAAAGCCAAATTTCGACAAGATGTTTGGGAACGTCCTGAAGGCGGCGGCGGAAGAACAAGAGTTGTTGAAAACGGCAATGTTTTCGAAAAAGGAGGTGTTAATATTTCCGCAGTTCACGGCGAACTCCCAGATAGTATGCAACAGTATTTTGGCGTCAAAGATGCCAATTTCTTTGCCTGCGGACTGAGTTTGGTATTACATCCCAAAAATCCGATGGTGCCCACAGTTCATGCCAATTGGCGCTATTTTGAAATGTATGATCAACAAGGCAACATTGTTGATTCTTGGTTTGGTGGCGGACAGGATTTAACGCCTTACTATTTATTTGATGATGATGCGATTCATTTTCATCACGTCTGTAAAACGGCTTGCGATAAGCATCAACCTCATTTTTACGAGTTGTATAAAAAGAAATGTGATGATTATTTCTGGAACACACATCGCGAGGAAGCCCGTGGTCTTGGCGGTTTATTTTTTGATTATTGCAAAGCCACTGATGAGATGTCCATGGAAGATTGGTACAGCTTTGTAACTGAAGTTGGCGACAGTTTCCTGGAATGTTATGTCCCTATAGTTGAAAAAAGAAAAGACCTTCCTTATACTGACGCGCAACGCACCTGGCAGGAAATCCGTCGTGGACGTTATGTAGAATTTAATTTAGTTCATGATAAAGGCACCTTATTTGGATTGAAAACCAACGGACGCATCGAAAGTATTTTGATGAGCCTGCCTCCACATGTGCAATGGGTTTATGACCATCATCCTGAAAAAGGCAGCGACGAAGAAAAATTGATTGACGTATTAAAAAAACCTAAGGATTGGATTAAATTCTAAAAACAAGACCTCACAGGTCTCATAAATATTAACTGCAGACTGATGACTGATGACTGCAAACTAAAGACTAAAATTATGTATCCATTAAGAAGAAATAGAAGATTAAGAACCAACGAAGCCATTCGATCATTGGTAAGAGAAACGATCATTACACCTAACGATTTTATCGTTCCAATTTTTGTAACAGAAGGCAGAGGCGTAAAAGAAGAAATTGCATCCATGCCAAATTACTTTAGATACAGCCTGGATTTACTCGAAAATGAAATTAAAGATCTTTGGAATATGGGTCTGAAATCGGTATTGCTCTTTGTTAAAGTTCCCGACAATTTAAAAGACAATAAAGGCACCGAAACCATTAATCCAGACGGACTGATGCAACGCGCCATTAAAACCGTCAAAAACGCCTGTCCTGATATGCTCGTGATGACTGACGTAGCCTTTGATCCATACTCAGCTTATGGACATGATGGCATCGTCAAAAACGGCATTATTTTAAATGATGAAAGTGCGGATCTTATGGCACAAATGAGTGTTTCGCATGCGCGAGCTGGTGCCGATTTTGTTGCGCCGAGTGATATGATGGATGGTCGTATTTTGGCCATTCGTGAAGCACTCGAACATGAAGGTTTTACCGATACAGGCATTATGAGCTACTCCGCCAAATATGCTTCCGCGTTTTATGGACCTTTCCGTGATGCGTTGGATTCTGCACCTGTGGACATGCTTAACATTCCAAAAGATAAAAAAACCTATCAAATGGATTATGGTAACCGTTGGGAAGCGATCCGAGAAACCGAAATGGATATTGATGAAGGTGCTGACATCGTAATGATAAAGCCAGGTTTATGCTATTTGGATATCGTCCGTGAAATCAAGAATGCCGTCAATGTACCTGTTGCCGTGTATCAGGTTTCAGGAGAATATGCGATGCTAAAAGCAGCTGCCGAAAGAGGTTGGCTCAACCATGATGCGGTCATGATGGAACAAATTACAGCCATTAAACGTGCTGGAGCCGATATCATTGCGAGTTACTTTGCGAAGGATGTGGTGCGACTTTTAAATAAGTAAAACGCCTCATTTCAACAGGAAAGTTATTATCTAAAGCGCATTTCAAAGGTTATTTAAAAAATAGAGACCTTTGAAATGCGCTTTTTTTGATTTCTATTCAAAATTATTTCGATATATTTAATTTCGATTAAATTGATAAAACGTAATTCTAATTTTGATTCCAATGGACGACATCGATAAACAAATTCTTCAAATGCTTCGCAAAAATTCACGAGAAGCCTTTGCTACCATTGGCAAAAAGGTTGAGCTCTCTGCCCCTGCTATCGGCAAACGCGTGAAACAATTGGAAGACAAAGGGATTATTTTAGGCTATTCCCTTAAACTCAATGATGAAAAATTTGGCGTCACAACAAAGGCCTATATCCATTTAACAATTCATCAATCGAGCACAGTAAGAACGGCCTATAATCAAATCATTCATCACGAGGAAGTACAGCGTTGTGATCGCATTACTGGAGAAGACCGTTTATGCATTCTTGGATATTTCAAAAGCAATAAAGATCTGGTTACTTTTTTAGAGCGCATTTCGCAATATGGCGTTCCCAATACGAGCATAATTTTGGAAAGTTAGGGCAAACCGATTCCTCATAAAAATCCTTAGAATCTTAAAGGCAAATGGAAACTTGCATTATCAAATCGCCATTAGGTTTCACCAAAATTGTTGGTGACGAAGTAACCACCCGACCAACCCCATCTTTCCCAAGATGGGGTAAGATACTAGCTTT
>NZ_JBMDWE010000033.1:0-47118 GCF_053579655.1 Gelidibacter sp.
TTAGTAGTAATCGCCTTTGCAATGTTTGGCATGTCCTGTTCGCCCGATGCTATTGTGCATGAGCCCTCTATGCCTTGGGACAGCTATGCCACTGGGGGAGAGCACAGTGTTTATCCCGACAATGTGAGGGATTAGGTTTGTTTTATCTATAAAGAGTCAAGACCGCTTCGCTGATAGAATCAAAACCGCTTTGCTGATAGACTAAAGAACAATCCCGAAAGCTTTCGGGATGATTGTAAATGACTGATAGACAAAGCGTATAGAAAAGGAAACTATTATCCCGCTAAAAAGCGGGATTAGTTCAACTTACAATTTTGAATACATTGCTTCGCTATTTTTTCAAAATTGAGTTTCACTAAAAATCAGTGTGCTTGCAAAACAGATCTATCTTCTCTTGCTCTATAAAATAAGCCCATCATCTTTTACAATTTTTAATCGGACACTATTGATATATTAAAATGTTACACACCATGAAAATCCGTTATTTATTAGTAGTAATCGCCTTTGCAATGTTTGGCATGTCCTGTTCGCCCGATGCTATTGCCCATGACTCCCCTATGCCTTCATACAGCTATGCCACTGGGGGAGAGCACAGTGTCTATCCCGACAATGTGAGGGATTAGGTTTGTTTTATCTATAAAGAATCAAGACCGCTTCGCTGATAGAATCAAGAACAATCCCGAAAGCTTTCGGGATGATTGTAAATAACTAATAATCAGTGTGCTTGCAAAACAGATCTATTTTCTCTTGCTCTATAAAATACGCTCATCATCTTTTACAATTTTTAATCAGACACTAATGATTCATTAAAATGTTACACAGCATGAAAACTCGTTATTTATTAGTAGTGATCGCCTTTGCAATGTTTGGGATATCCTGTTCGCCCGAGGCGATTACCAATGAAGCCGGGGTCCTTCCAGACCCCTATGCCACTGGGGGAGAGCACAGTGTCTATCCCGACAATGTGAGGGATTAGGTTTGTTTTATCTATAAAGAATCAAGACCGCTTCGCTGATAGAATCAAGACCGCTTCGCTGATAGAATCAAGAACAAAGACTTGGTTGTATATCACTAATAATCAGTGTGCTTGCAAAACAGCTCTATTTTCTCTTGCTCTATAAAATAAGCTCATCATCATTTACAATTTTTAATCGGACAGTAATGATTCATTAAAATGTTACACACCATGAAAACTCGTTATTTATTAGTAGTGATCGCCTTTGCAATGTTTGGGATATCCTGTTCGCCCGATGCTATTGACCATGACTCCTCTATGCCTTCAGATAGCTATGCCACTGGGGGAGAACACAGTGTCTACCCAGACAACGTGAGAGATTAGGTTCATTTCATCTATAAGATAGCAAAAAGTCTTTGCAACAAAGGTCTTTTTGCTATCTTAATCTTCAAATTACCAGTTATGATAGCGTCTGTCATAAAGCACGTGAGTGCCTTATTTTTAGTCTTATATGGCTATACTCAAGATTTACCCCCACCAGAGGTGAATGCTTTGATTGTGCGCCTAAATGTTGAGACGACAATCCCCGACCCACCTATAATACTCCCTGCCAGCTTCCAGCATTCTTATGAAACACTTCAAGGATTACCGTTAGATTCTTTAAAAATAGCCCGAATTGCCGAATTGGCGAGAGAGGTCATCCAACTACAAGATACCTCGCTATTTTACACTTTCAACTCCCATGCTATGGGGCTAGCCAAAAAAATAAATCACCCTTATTTGATGGCAGACATCCATTGGAATTGGGGCGAATATTATCTCGCCAAGTTTAGATATCCTGAGGCCTTTATAAATTACCGCAACGCCGAGCGGCTGTTTGAAGCTTCGAATCACAGCTATTACAGGGCAAAGATGTTTTACAACATGGGCTATATCGAATCTTTGGTGGCCGATTACTCCCGTGCAGAAATGAATTTACTTATGTCCTTATCGATATTCAAGGAATTAGATAAGCGAGCTCAAATTATGAACACCTATAATTTGTTGGGATCAGTGTATGACGGGATGGAAGATTATGCCCAAGCCATTTTCTATTATCAGGCCGCATTAGACATGGCGGTTAATGGCCCTCACCAACTTTATCCCGATCTTCTGAACAATTTAGGCGTGGTGCATCAAAAGATGGGCTCTGGAACATTGGCCATAGACAACTTCAAGCGAGCTCTGGGCACTCCTGATTTACGACAAGTCCATCCGGAACTTTATGCCCGTTTATTGGACAATCTTGCTTATGCCCGGTTCGTTTTTACACCGGCAGCAGCCGTTGAGCAAGATCTTTTAACCGCTTTGCGCCTTCGGGACAGTTTACAGCACCTGCCCAGTATCATCATTAGCCATCTCCATTTATCTGATTATTACAAAGCCCATGACCAGATACCCTTATCACGCGCCCATGCCGAAAAAGCCTTAGAAATCAGTTCCAGCAAAGGGCTGCACCGAGACCAGATGGGCGCCTTAAAAAGGCTCTCGATCCTTGAGCCCCATTTAGCTACTGAACACTTGACCAGGTATATCGGATTGGCCGATGCCTTGCGAAAGAATGAGAACAAACAACGTGAAAAATTTGCACGAATTCAGTATGAAACTGATGATTATATTAAAGCGAATGCCCGATTATCTCAGCAGAAATTGCTGTGGATTGCAATAGCCATAATCTTTCTCATTCTGCTGGTATTTATATATTGGTCGATGAGCCTCCGTATTCACAACAAGCAACTCCATTTTGCGGCCCTTCAGCAAGACGCTGACGAGGCCATTTATGCCGTGCGCATTGAGCAGTGGCGTCAAGGAGAAAAGGCCCGCCAGGAAGAACGCGAACGTCTTGCCGAAGAATTGCATGACAGTGTCCTTACCCAACTGTTTGGGATGCGCCTGAACTGGGAAGTATTGGATTTGGAAAACAATACCAATGATTTTCACTCCCACTCTCAGAGTGTATTAAAAATTGAACAGCAGCTTCGGGCTCTCTCCCATAACTTAATTCAGGAACCCCCTTATAACCAAGCCCTATTGATCGAAAACCTGGAGGTGCTATTACAACAAAAAAGCCATCAAGGTAACTTTGATTATCGCATGCATTGTGAGCAATCTGCACCCTTTGAAGCCCTGAACGAACAGGTGAAGATGCACCTTTTTCGGATTGTGGAAGAAGCCTTGCATAATATCGTAAAGCATGCGGTGGCCAATAAGGTTGTCTTATCTCTACAAATTAAAGACCACTTCATAATTATCATTTCGGACAATGGGTCAGGATTTAGGGAAGGCCTGGTCAAAAAAGGTTTGGGTCTGCGCAATATGCGCGCTCGATCAGAGAAAATCAACGGCGTATTTCACTTAGTCTCTGGAAAAAAGGGAACCACCATTACCATTAAATTAAAACATCAGGACCATGGAAAGCCAAGTCATTAAAATTCTGTTTGTAGAAGACCATCCTTTAATTTCGGAGGGGTATGTCAGAGCCTTGAAGCTGTTGAAAAAGCAACGTCCAGAATTGGATTTTAAGATCTCAGAAGCCGCTTCGAGTGATGCAGCTATCCATCTATTGCACCAGCAGGCACCACCAGGTTTCGATCTGGTTATGTTGGACTTAGTCATCCCTCCATCAAGCTGTGGGCGCTGGCTCTCTGGAGAAGATATTGGACGAGAGGTACGACAGCGCCATCCCGAATCAAAGCTGCTTATCAACACAAGCTTTGACAGTGTCTATCGCATCAATAGCCTCTTTAAAACCTTGAACCCCGAAGGTTTTTTGATCAAGGTAGAAAGCAATGCGAGCACCATAATGGACGCTATTTCGAGTCTTATAGACGGGAACACCTTTTACGGTCCGAGTGTGATTCAGGTGCTACGTAAAAATTTGGCGCACGATTTTGTTGTTGACCAATGGGATCGGCAGATCCTGTACCGACTTTCATTGGGAGCCAGCACAGCCTCCTTATCAAATATTCTACCGATGAGCAAGGCCACCATTGAGCGTAGAAAGCGCCATCTGAAAGAAATTTTTGACGTATTGGGCCAGGATGACCAGAAATTACTGGCGCGGGCGCGGGAGCTTGGATTCATATAAAAGACTGAGGGCTTTGCCCCTAACTTTGACGCTAATTCCCTCATGTTTTCTGATTTGTCGCCAGTAACTTAGTTACCGTTAAACTGATCTACAGAAGCGATGTCCTATAGAAGAAAACATACGGCCCAAACCTTTATCACCAACGCTTTGGCTCTATTGTTTATCTTTCTTTTTATTTATGCTGGCTTAAGCAAGCTTATTGGCATGTCTGTATTTAAAGATCAGTTATCTCAAGTGCCACTAACGACCCAGGCTGCTCCTTTTCTTGCGTGGGCAATTCCTACGGTTGAAGTTTTAGTGGTGGTGTTGCTGCTATGGCCGTCACTCAGACGTTGGGGTTTCTTTTCGTTTTTGGGATTGATGTTGGTGTTTACCGGCTATCTCATTTACACGCTTTATTTCAGCCCCTACACCCCATGTTCTTGTGGTGGCGTTATTTCGGGCCTGAGCTGGAGAAGTCATATCTTATTTAATTTATTTTTTATTGGTTTAGCGGTACTCGCCATCTTGCTTGTGCCTTCTAAGTCATTAGAAAAACAACAATAATACTACGTAGTGACAGGGGGAAGATCGAAAACCTGAAGAATAGAGTAGATCGTTAATTTAAATATACATATTATGAAAACTAAAGTTTTAAAATTCGTTTTACCTGTCTTTGCTATTTTGCTGGCCGTTAGTTTTGCATTTGCCACGGAAACTATACCCGTGTCTCAAATAGGATATTACAATCATCCTATCTCTGGATGGCAAGAGGTAAATGTGGGCATGGAATGTCAACCTCAAGCTGGTATTAATTGCACATTTAATGACTTTCAATTGTACAAAGACAAGTCTACTTCATTTCCATTACGCAAACTCCCATAATTGTTTCTAAAATGGAAAGAGAGAAGAAAAGGTGTCATTTTAATGGCACCTTTTTTAATTGCAAAAAATTAAAGACTATTTTTTTTAAGCTACAGTTATCAGACCAGTAGGTTAACACTCAGATACTATAAATATCACTTAACTTTAATAAGCACAAATTCCAGTGTCCTAACGCCCCTTTATTCTTTGACCTTTTTATTTGCACTATTATGTCCTTTTTCAAGTTTAACAATTGCTCCATCATAATTCCTTTAGAGTAATCTGTGTAATCATACATTTTTTCATCCACCGTAATATGCAACCTGTCTTGTTTTAAGGTGCGCACCCACATATCAATGTAGGTTAATTGGATTTCTCGATTTCTTGGTTGAACGTCATCTTCATCATAAACCTCTCTGAATAACTCTGACTGTAGGTTATCCAAATACTCTATAAAAATCCCTTCAAAGCCGCTTATTTTACTACTATACTCCAATCTTTTTAATCGTTGTGAATTAAATAACTCCAAGACTAAACGCTGTTGGTACTCCAATATTTTGTCTCTATTTGCAGTATAGTGTATGCGATATGCAAATTCAGGGTTGGTAAGCCAATTTGGTGGTTGCATAACATGTTCCATTATAAAGTTAAGGGCTTCTTTTTGAGATGCCCACGGAATTGGTGTATACTTCATACCTAATTGATTAATGGATTTATAATGTATATCAACGCCCCCCACGAGAGAAACTACATGTTGCATGTGCAAGTACCATAGTTCTAATATGCCATCATACAAACGTTCCAAACGTGCATTGTCGTTATCATTCTTACATGCATTTGGCAGAAGGGCTAAGGTACGTTTAAGATTTTTCATGGCCATTTCGGTGCTGCGAACTGGATCACGATTCTCTACCACCTCATCAGTAGTTGCAGGCCCTATAAGCCCATATTCATGATTATATCTATACCATAATATCGTATCCTGTAAGCGAATAATTTCTTCCAAAGCTGCCTTTTCTTCTTGCGTAGAACTCCCAGGAGAAAATTCGGTGTAAGCCCAACTTATTTGGTAGCGATCCATTGGCCCTACTTTCTGATGCAGCAATCGGGGTGGAATACTGTCTTCAGGTTGTGCTATATTATTCTGTCTTGTATAGTTCATGACACTTGGTGTATGTCCCATGGTTTTTAGCCATTCCACATCATTCATTTTTTCAAATGGATACGCAAACTCTCCATAATGACTGTCCATAAGACCAAATGCATGACCTACCTCATGAGCTACCATACATTGATAGAGCTCCCCTAGCAGATCATCAGGATAAGGAAAGTTTTGTGCTCTCCTATCTAAAGGTGCAGCTCTAATAAAATATTTCTCAGAGTACGCTTCCCTTGAATTGCTTATAAACACATCTCCTTTAAGTATTTCCCCGGATCTTTCATCAATTACATTTGCTACAGTTCCTCCAAACCCTCCGTCTTCGGCCCCTCTTAATCTCATTTCTTTCCCCCAATAAATAATTGAGTTATGAATACTAAAGGCTTGCCATTCATTTAAACTATCTACATCCTTAACAACAATCGCGTCCTTAAACCCTATTGCTTCAAATGCTGGTAACCATTCTTCAATACCTGCCTTTACATAAGGCCTCCATTTTTGGGGGATATCTGGTGACATAATGAAGGTTATAGGCTTAATTGGCACACTTACTTCCTGGTCCTTATTTCTCTTTTCAAGACGCCGCCGACTGATATTTGCAATGCTGTTTTTTGTACCATAGATGATATCATCAATTCTTTCGTTATAGAACCCCATACGGTAGTCATAAAGTCTGCTAGCCATCGGTTTAGGCAGTGCGCAAAATGAAAAATACATTGGAATTGAAATCTTAGATTGTTCAAAAAGTATTCCTCTTTGAGTCTTAATTAATACTTCATCGACTAGGTCTTTATTATCCATGATAACACCAATTTGCGGAACAACTGTTTCTGAGAACCCTGGCGACCATTCAATATTCTGTCCTAATAAAAAGTCAGTAACATTAATACAATAAATTCCCTCAATGCCATAGTTAAGTTCTGTTGGAAATATTCCTATAATTGTTTCGTCTTGTTCAAGTTTTGGTTTAAATGGCAATACCACTCCAGCACTTGATTTGACACTGAGAGCTTTTAGCAACATTTGATTCTTATGCAATGTCCATTTAACCTGCAAATACTTTCTCTGCACATTGTGATCATAACGGACAAACAAAATAGTTTCCTCCAATAATTCTTCAGGAATGTTTAAATAGACTTGGTTGCCCTCGATGAAGGATGATAAAAAGTTGGTTTTTGTTGATTTATCTAAATCGGAGAGATGCCTCTCAGCTATTTGAAAAGATATATTAGAAATTGCCAACTTACTTGTGACCAATAAACATACTAGCAAGATATATTTCATAGTAAAGCTATTATTTTTTTAATTCGTACTAATTTGAATAACCATTGTTCTGAGGCAACAGGTTTGGATTGAATTGCAATTCAGCTTCTGGAATGGGAAACAGGACATCTGTGACCTTCCAGTTAGGCTTTAAAGCATTTAAAATAGCATTGGCATTGCCTGTGCGTTTTAAATCGAACCAGCGGTGGCCTTGTTCGGCAAACAGTTCAACACGGCGTTCTTGTAGTATTGCATCCATTAATTCACTAAGATTTGATGCTGTAGTATTTGGCAAACCTGCTCTGATTCTCAATACATTTATATCCTTTTGTGCTCCTGCGATATCTCCTCTTTGTGCCCTTGCCTCAGCACGAATCAAATATTGTTCTGCCACCCTAAACTGTATAGAATATTCCAAACGTTCAGTTTCAGTCAGAATCGCCTTATATTTATGGGGAAAATACAGGGTTGAAGTATGATCTGAATTAGACAGCCTACCTACCCAATTGGTGTACCTTAAATCTCCCTTCTCAAAAGAACCTAACAAATCTTGTGTTAACGCATATTTTTGGCCCGGAATAAACCGTATGACTAATTGGTTAGCCTCTTGTGTATTTCTTGGAGCTACCCCTGATTTTAGTTGCCAAATGGTTTCGGTAGATTCTTTTAGGAACACCTCGTTCAGGTTGGGTTCCAAGCTATATAAATCAATCAAATTATGGGCCATAGCTTCTGCCAATTCCCACTGTTCTGTGTATAGATACATTCTTGCCAATAGCGCGTGGACTGCATCTGAACCAATAATAACACGTTCATCTGAAGCACCTTCTGAACCATCCAATACATCTTTTGCTGTATTAAGGTCTTTTATAATTGTTTGGTAAACTTCTTCCAATGGTAAGCGTGAGACCGTATTGTTTTCTTCATAATTAGTGGTGGTCACATACGGGATACTACCATACACATTCCCCAAGAGACTATGTACATAGGCACGGAAAAACAAGGCCTGACCGTTAAACTTGTTTTTTTCCTCTGAAGTTAGGGCATCGGACCTATCAACCCCCTTTATGATGTCGTTAGTGCAATAAATAAGATAATATGAATGGCTCCACCACGTCGAAATTAGTTGATTATTTGAAAGCACCCTATGATTGTATATTTGGGAATAATCATTATCAAAACCGTAATAATCCAATTCATCGCTATAAATACCTAGCGCTGCAGTCAGACCAAAATTTCCGGATACTACACCTTTTTCTCGCATTTGATAATATATATTGGCCAAAGCGGACTCGACGGTAGCTGGATCATTGAAAACGGTCTCAGATACTAAAATGTTTTTTGGAGGATCTTCCTCTACAAAATCCGAACAGCCCGTCAACAATTGACATATAGGAAAAAGCACTATGGCCATGAAAATAAAAACTCTTTGTGCTATAACTCGAATCATGGATTCTTTGAGGTTAGTATGTTGTTTTATAAGTGTCATAAAATTGAATATTAATTAAAATTTTAACTGTAAGCCGAGGGTAATTTGTCTTAATGGAGGTAAACTGGTATTTGAGGGCTGCTCTGGGTCCGGCCCTTTATAATTAGTAAACGTCAGTAGATTTTGTCCTTGTAGATATACATTCATATCAAGGCTATTGTAGGCAGTAGGCACGTTATAGTTGAGCATCACGTTGCGTAAGCGAATAAAAGATGCATCTGTAACCGCAGCATTACTCTCCTTTTGGAGGGCACCAATATCTTCACCCATGGCTAAGCCACTAGTGGCTTTTTGGATTGGATTAGTATCTCCGGGCTCTTGCCAACGATCCAATAGAATTATTGAACTATTACCTCTATTCCCCGGGGTTGAACGGAACGCCAATTCGTTAAATGCTTTCTGTTTTTTGAATTGTAAAAACACATCTAAGGTGAAATTTCCATACCTTAAGGTATTACCAAAGCCACCATAAAATTTTGGGGCCAGATCCTCAACACGCTGTCTATCGCCCAAATTACTGATGACGCCGTCCTTGTTGTAATCCTCAAACTGGTAGATGCCTGTTTCTGAATTTACGCCCAAAGCATGGTAGAGTTTTACAATAGACAATGGTTTTCCGATGATGAAGCGATTGGCAAATGTGGAGGTTTCCAAACCGTCAAAGGCAATCAATTTATTTTTAGGGATAGACAAATTAAAAGATGTCGTCCATTTGAACCTCTCGGTTTTAAGATTAATAGTGTTCAGATCCATTTCGAAACCCACATTTTCTACCGTAGCATCAAAATTTCCTGTCAATTCGGAGAAGCCCGTAGTGGCCGCTAAGGGTATCCCTATGAGTTGGTTGTTGGAACGGTTTTGGTACCAAGACATGTTGATCCGCAATAGGTCTTTGAACAATCCCAGTTCTAGCGCTGTTTCAAATTTTTGATTTGATTCCCATCCAAACTCAGTATTTAAAAGCCCTGTTGGTGATAAAACAGTAGTCCCATCATAATCAAATCCTGTAATGTTATAGGTACTCAAAAATTTATAATCTCCAATGTTGTCGCTACCTGTAGTACCAAAACTAGTGCGCAATTTGCCAAAGCTTAACCAAGAAGCATTCTTAAACATGGTTTCTTCTAAAAAAATCCATGCTGCACCCACCGCTCCAAAGTTGCCAAACTGCTTTCCCGAACCAAATCTTGAAGAGCCATCCCTACGCCCCGTAAGATTAAGGATGTAGGTGTCAAATAGGTTGAGATTTACACGTCCAAATATGGCGTTGTAGCTATATTTGCTGTCGGCATCACGCAGTACTTCTAATGTTTCGGCAGCAGTGAGATTAAGCAAAAGTTGATTATTAGGAAAACCTCTTCCTTTTATCACAGCTTGTTGGGTGGTTTCCTTTTGAAAGGTACTGCCTATCAACATATCTATTTTTGCATTACCCCATTGACTCTTCCAATTGAGGTGTGGTTCTACGATCCAAGATTTTCGCCTAGAATCATTAAATGTTGAAGACGAATAATTTTGAGCGGTAAAACCTAACGATGGGCTTGTTGCTGTACTTGGCAAGGTTTGGTAGGAATCCAATCGGTAACTATTAAAGCCAAAACTAGACTTCAATTCTAACTGAGGCACTATCTCGTAAGATGTTATAACATTCGCTATGAGGGTGCTTATTTTGACATTGTACTTTTCCTTCAAAGATGCCAACGGATTGATCCATGTGTTGTTTTCCCAGTTCAATTGGCCCGCTTCGGTATATAGGGTTGGTGCGTTTGGCTCAAGAGAATAGGCCAGAGATGTAAAATCTGAGCGCGGCAATGAATTATTTTCATCTGCATAACTTGTGGAGAGGTTAACAGTGAACTTTTCACTATCAGAACGATGTTTTATGTTACTGTGAACGGTAGACTTTTTGTAATTGGCATCACCTGGGAAAACAGTAGATTCCTTTTGATGGGCACCACTGATCAAAAATTGTGTTTGTTGATTGCCACCTGACACAGATAATTGTGTATTATTACGATATGCGTTACTACCAATGAGCTCCTTTTGCCAATCAGTATAGCGACTGTTATTCCAAGATTTAACATCTGGCCAGACAAAATCGAATGCGGAATCCTCCAAAAAAGCTCCAAAACCATCGTTTGTAATGGCTTCCCTGCGTATTTCCAAATACTGATCAGTGTTCATTAAATCCAAGAAATGTGATACCTGGCCAATGGTATTACTATGGTTTAGGTTTAAATGGGTTTTACCTAAGGCACCCTTTTTAGTGCTAATCAATACTACTCCGTTGGCAGCCCTAGACCCATAGATGGCTGTGGCGTCTGCATCTTTTAGTACTTCGATACTTTCAATGTCATTTGGGTTAATGGCATTTAATGGACTAATGTTGCCTCCCAAGTTTAGTCCTGACACTTCCATAGCACCTAAAGATTGCGAACCATAAGGGATACCATCTACTATAAATAGTGGATCGGAAATTCCATTTATAAAATTTCGACCACGCACCTCAATTCGGTAGCCACCACCAGGTACGCCGGTGTTTTGGACAATATTGACCCCTGACATGTAGCCTTGCATAGCACCCAACGGATTATTTACTGGTTGCTTGTCAATTTCTTTGGCAGTAATGCGCGCAATACTCCCCGTTTTCTCACGATCAGTAGTTGTGTAATAACCCGCATTGATCTGTACCTCACCTAGGGTGGTGGCATCCTCCTGTAAAGAGATGTTTATAATGGTGCGTTTTTGAATGGGAATGGTGAGCGTAGTATATCCCAAATAGGATATTTCAAGTATGTCTGTTGGTTTGGCGGTAATGCTGTAACGACCGTCAAAATCCGTTACCACTCCGTTTTTAGTGTTTTTAATAAGAATATTTGCACCAGAGATGGGTAATTGGCCATCGGTAACTTGACCAGAGACCAGCAGGTCTTGGGCAGAAAGTGACAGGGTAATACTTAAGAAGAAGAGACAGCATGGAAAAATACGCCGCCACCTTACTGATTTATGATTATTTATCATAGTTTTGTGTTCGTTAAAGTGATACAATTATTTTAACTTTTGGCCTGCTCCAATGGTCTTCGAAAACTTGGGAGTGGGCTTTTTTAGTGCCGATTTATGGTGAACGGCAACGTTGTTTTTTATGTTGTTTTTAGCTCATAGGCAATATGTGTTTTTTTAGGGAAGAGGGGCTACTGCTTGAAAACCAATTCTAACCGTGGCAATAGCCCTTTCCCAGAGACTAACATTAATTGTTTGCTATTTACACTATTCATAAAGTCTTAGGCATTTTGGTTTTAAAATGTTAGTACCGTTTTGTAAAAGCCGCTTTCGATCCCATATCTGAGGTAAAACCTAGAAACATTTGGAAAACGTTAAGATTGATGCTACTTTTAAACTGTCGAATTTTAAAATAAGCACCAGCCTTGGTTCTTCCAAAAAGGAACCTAGAGTGGTTTTGGATTTTGCAATATTTGGGATTCACATCCTAATAGTACAGCATCCCAGAGTATGATTTTTTGAAAGCCATTTTTCTTTAAAGGAATAGTAGTTGGTTCTACTGGCTAAAACAAAAAATCGTTCTCATAATTTGAAATTATGGAACGATGTTTCGGAAGTATGAAAATTTCTTGCAAAAAAAGCAAGGAGCGGTCTCACACTTTAGAGTCAAGGGCGACCAAGCCCTACTTTAAGTCTTTCGATTATAAAGTTACCTTCTAAAGTTAACGTGAGAACCGCTCGCATGCCGTATGCAAAAGTAAAAAACTTTTTGACATGGAGCGATTTCACGATTCTCTCGAAGGTTAAATTGGTCGTTTTGACTCGAGAAATCATCGTTGTAATATACCTTATAAAGGCTCAATATTAATTCACTAATACAAATATAAACAAAATTCAATCAAATGCAAATAAGTATTTAAATAAACACTAAAAAACGTTAAAAAAATAATATGAGTAATAAATCTAATGCAAATAGTATTTCTTTTTACAGGGAAAATTTAGGCTCTAAACTAAAATCTTATCGCTTGGAAAAATATCTCTCAATTGAAGATGTGATTTATATGACTGAGATTTCTAAAAGTTCAATACTAAAGATTGAAAAGGGTGAAGCTAAAAATATTGACTTATATGTTGAATATGCAAAAGCTGTCCAATACTCGCTAGAAACCTTGATAGATTTCAAAATACCACTAAAACCCAAGAAAGAATTACCGAAAGAGCGAAAGGAAGCAACCAAATTAACCGCAAAAATTAGAGAACATATATTAAACGCCAATTTTCTTAAAGTTGGTAAAACTGTTGCGGATATCAAAACCGAATTACTAAGAATAAATGCAATTGATAAAGTTATAACTTCTACCGCCATCGCTGGTGTTATGAGGAACTTAAAACAAGATGAATTAATAACGACGGGAGAAAAAATTGGAAGAAAGGAAGTTTATTTAAAAGTGTAATGCTCGACTATCGCACACGTCACGTTTGTGCGGTTTTAAATAATTAAAACGTAGCTAAAAGAATATTGGAAAAATATTTATATGAGATTTGATGGATAATATGGCTATTGAGGTTGAAACTAGAGAAAAGGAGAAAAAAGATTCCAAAAGTTAGGAGCAAAAAATTATCGATCAATGCGAGGACATCCTCGAATTGATAATATTTTAAAAAGTTTAATCGAAAAAAAATAACTTATGACCAAGAGCACATCAGCGGAAACAGTATTTGAGCAATCAAAGAAATGGACAATCTAGGTAATGAATATTGGAGCGCAAGAGATTTAGCAAAAATATTAGAGTATTCGGAATACCGACATTTTTTACCAGTAATTGAAAGAGCTAAAGAAGCATGTGTAAATAGTGGGTATGAAGTTTCAGACCATTTCGAGGATATCCTCGAAATGGTTACAATCGGATCGGGTGCAAAGCGAGAGTTAGAAACGGTAAAACTATCTCGTTATGCTTCTTATTTAATAGTTCAGAACGCCGATCCATCCAAGGAAATTGTTGCCCAAGGACAGACCTATTTTGCTGTGCAGACACGTATTCAAGAAATCAGTCAGATGGCTGAATACACCAATCTCTCAACGGAAGATGAGCGCAGACTGTTTTTAAGAAATGAATTGGCGAAGCACAATACTCAATTGGCAGCAGCAGCGAAGGAATCGGGTGTGATCAAACCAATAGATTATGCTATTTTTCAGAATCACGGATATAAAGGACTTTATGGGGGTTTAGATGCAAAAGGAATTCATAATAAAAAAGGCTTGAGAAAAAGTCAGCAGATTGTAGACCATATGGGCAGTACCGAGTTGGCAGCCAATTTATTCCGGGCAACCCAAGCGGACGAAAAATTGCGCAGAGAAAATATTCAAGGAAAACAAAATGCAAATAAAGCCCATTTTGAAGTCGGTAAGAAAGTGCGCAAAACAATAGAAGAACTAGGAGGTACAATGCCCCACATACCAGCCGTTGAAAGCGTTAAAATAATTGAAAAACAACAAAATAAAAGGTTAGATGCTTCGAAGGAAGAGGATTAAAGACAAGAACGAGTAGTATATGCAAGAAAAATTCAATGTTTGGATTAACAAACAGTTCTAAACTGGGGAAGCATACACTATAGTTACAATATCTAACCATTTTAGAAAGCAGTTAAATAAAGAAATTGATCTGTATAGCGTTACAGATTCCATGGAGCTAACAGGGCTTAAAGATCAATATTTCAGTCATAAACAGTTTTATGAAAAGAATCTGAGAGGCAATAGGATGTATAGTAGAGCTTTAGACTTGTATATAGAGTATCTTGAAGTTAATAGTGTAGAGAAAAATAGTATTGATACAACTCTAAAAACAATAATAGAGAACGAAAACTTGACAGAAACAGAAAAGCAAACCTTAATTTTAAGTAGAGTTGGACAAGGTAAATATCGAAGTTCTCTTATTGAATTGTGGAAGTCTTGTTCAATCACGCAATTTGATAATCCAAGTCTTTTAATCGCTTCACATATAAAGCCATGGAACGAATCAACGAATGAAGAACGGATCGACAAGTATAATGGCTTATTGTTATTACCAACCTACGATAAATTATTCGATCTCGGTTATATAACTTTTAGTGACTCGGGAAATATTATAATATCTAATCATTTAGAAGATTATGATAAACTCGGAGTTACTAAGTTAATGAAAATTGATGTCAAAGAAAAAAATATAAAGTACTTAGAATATCATAGGATGAAAGTGTTTAGGAGGGTAGATATTGAAAATAAACTCACTTCGATCATTTCGAGGATGCCCTCGAAGTAGATTTTTAAGATAGGTAAATTAGAAAAGTATGGGAATATTAGGGAAGCCAGAAGGGGTGTTTGATTTATTTAGGACTGTCCCTTAAATTTAGTTAGTCATTTTTGATATATTGATTATTGAAATTATATTATCCTGAAAAGTAATGGCAAGCTTGTCATCAGCGTCAGCGAAAAGTTTGAGGTCTGTAAACCAAATACGATAATCTCCTCGTCCTTTAGATCGATATAAGCTCATTTTTGTTTCTTTTGTTTTTCCTTCTTTTAATACAAAAAAAACATCTTTTAAAACTTTATGTTCCGGACCCAGTTCTTGAGTCTCGTAATTGTGAATGCCCTTTTCTTTAAAGAACTCTCTTACACTTGACGTAGCGTCCATAATGCCTTTTGTTAAACCTGTTTTTGTTGGAATAATGGTTACAAAATCGATATTCTCCTTCTCTAAATGATTTTCCTCGTTAGGGGCTTCTTTGTCAATTATTGATTGAGTTATTACATCTCTAATAACTTTCCCTCGATGTTGTCGTGATGCGAGTTCATGGCTTCCTTGACGCGCAACTTCAAAATACTTTTTCTCATCAGCAGTTAGTAGATTAATTTGATCCTCATCTCCTTCAAAATAAATATCAACTTTCTCTTCTAAATCTAATAATAGAAATTCTAATTTTTCAAAGTCAAGATCAGTGTGTTTCAAATCTTTGAATTCTATAATTAAGGTGAATAAGTTCGCTTTATTGAACCAATAACTTTCTTTTTGCAGGTTTAATCCATTAATAATAGTTATTGAGTTTATGATTTTTTCTAAAACTTCGTTATAGCTACTAAAATCAATATTGTATTTTTCTAAATAAGTGTTTATTTTAGAATTTCTACCAAAATAACTACCGTCCATTATTGTTGATGTGATGAGCATAATATATTGAGAGTCAAACATTCTTTTAATGTCGTTTTCTTTAAATACATTGTTGTTGTGAAAGAAGTCTACAACGAAATTTCGTTTCACTGGTTCAATAATTACATCAGTTATACTTTCATTTATACTTAGTTCAGAATCTACTAGTTGTTTAGCATAAATAGCAAATTCTCCATCACCATATTGAGCGTTTAAGGTTTCATTTGAATTTAAAGAATAATCGGTGCTATTTATTCGTTGAAAAATCTCTTTGATTTTATCTAAACCTATATCCTTTAAGTCCTTTACCGACACTGGATAGTTTAGAAATTCTCTTTTATTATCCAAATCTAACTCTTCGAATGGCGTTATTCTTATTTGGTCTTTAAAATCCCCCGTTCCCTTTATGTAATCAACAATAGTTGTAAGTCTTTGTTGTCCATCTACAACGATTTCAGAAGTTTTTAAAGTTTCAACATTCAATTCTGAACTTGCTATATAAATTTCAGGAAAAGGAAAGTTCATTAATATGGTCTTAATGAATTCATATTTATGTTGTTTTTTCCAAACTAATTTTCGTTGAAAGTTTGGCGAAGGACTTAATTGGCCAGAATCAACTTTATTGTATAATTCTATTATTTTTAAAGTATTAGAAGGAATACTTTCTTTTAATTTATGTTTTAAATCCATTATTTTCTTAGTTTGCTATTAAATTTAAATGAATGCTTTGTATATTCTGCATATGATAGGTTTCAAAAAAGTACCAAGATTTATAGATTTCAATATTAACTTTTCTGCCTAATTCCATCTTATATTTGCTTTGTACTTTTTGTATTTCTTGAGTTAACTTAAAGTCGAAAGGAAAATATCTTAAAGCTAGCCTGCCTTTTAAAAAGTGTTTTGCAAGTGATGGTCTTTGTCCCCAGTCTTTTACCGTTTTTTCTTCATAAAATTTAGTGTGCTCAAATAGATTTTTCATCTCTTTGTCAAATAACGAGGATGACACAACAGCTATATCCAAGTCAGATTTTTCAT
Organism: Gelidibacter sp.; assembly: GCF_053579655.1. Taxonomy (NCBI): domain Bacteria; kingdom Pseudomonadati; phylum Bacteroidota; class Flavobacteriia; order Flavobacteriales; family Flavobacteriaceae; genus Gelidibacter; species Gelidibacter sp. The sequence goes on from NZ_JBMDWE010000033.1 coordinate 17,059, forward strand.
TAGCGTTGTCAATGTTAAAATGATGATCAAATTCTTTGTATTGATATAGTCCAGGAGATTGAAATTCTGGCTTTAAACTAAATCCCAATTTAGCGGAGCCAACTATTACGATATCTCTAACATGAACTTGGAGAATACTCGCTATATTCTTCTTAAAGTCAAATTCAGAACTTCCTTTATGTATTTCTGAGAAAAAATAAGATTCTCCTTCTATTAAATGTTTTTGAACTACTATTTCCCTAGTTTGATGCTGGCATTCTTTTTTAAATTCATCAACTGACATCTTTAATTTGCTTTTTAATAAATATTCCCAAATGATAAGCTAAAAGTGGAGGTACCGCATTTCCAACTTGAGTATATTGTGGAACTTCAAATTTTCTCAAATCTCCTCCTGTAGTAACTTTTGATTTAAATTCAAACCAATCAGGAAATGATTGTATCCTTGCCATTTCACGTACTGTTAAGGTTCGTGGCGTTTGAAAGTCATAGTGACAAATATCATCAGGTATTGTCAATTGCGCAGGAGCGGGAAAGTCCCTTTTTAAAGCTCTTTGACTACGCTTTTTTGTACCTATAATATTAGATAGCTCTTTTAATTGCTTAAAATCTCTAAGTTTCCTTTCTTCTAGATTCTTTTGATCCAAATCAGGCAAAAGATAATTATAATTTTTAACAATTTCAAATAGACTTGAAAGATCTTTGTCCGTGGTCTCTTTAATAGTCAATAGTTTAAGTAGTTTTTTTTTATATTCTAGAGGAAGGGATTCTAAATTCTGATAATATCGAAACCGTGCTTTTGTAATTATGGAATGTTTTCTTATTTCAAAATTTAATAATTTTGTTGTTTCTGTTGATGATTTAAAATAATTGTTTAGTCTTTCTTTATATAAAGATTCTTTATTTGAGTATTCTAATAAATCATCAATGGCATCCTCAACAGTAACAAAATTTTCTTCAATGTTTGTTATTTTTGGCAAAAGAGTCCCATCAAATAATTCAGGCTCATTTTCAATATCGAAATATTTAAAATCCCCAACAGTTACTTCATTCAATTTGATTTTATATTCTTTTACTTTATTAAAAAAGGATTGGGTTGTAGATAAAATCTTGCTATTTTCAGGACTTCTATACTTTTGTTTTAATTTTGAAAAAACATCTTTTCTATATGCTAATAAAATGAAACGGGGTCTGTTTTGAGGTACTCCATAATATTTTGAGTTTAACATCATACATATTGGATAATATCCTTCTAAAGCGAAAGCTTTAGATACTTCTAGCCATGCATAATGTTTTCTTCCATCATCTTCACTAAAAGGTGATGTTATTCCTTTTACATTTTCTAGCAAAATAACTTTAGGCTTTGTCAAGCCAGCAAATTTCGCAAAAGAAAGGGGTAAAGAGTTTTTCTCATTGTTTTTCTCTCTTTTACCAGCTAAGCTAAAACTTTGACAAGGTGGGCCACCTGAAAGTATATCAATATTTAAATCCCTTATTCCCTTATATTTTTTGCTTTTCTTTAAATAAGCTAAAAGTTTATCTATGTTTCCTATTAATAGTTTTCCATCCAGCGAAACTTCATTTGTTAGGTCGTTGTGTTTCTTTTTACCTTCAAACGGATTTTCTTTTAATCTTCCTTTTAGGTTTTCTTTTTCATAGTCACTATTTACCCATAAAACCTTTTCAGAAATCTTGCTTTCTAAAGAAAGTTTATCTAAATCTTCATTTAAAAAATTATAAGCAAATGTTTCTCCCGCCATAGGAGAAATCTCATTTGCAAAAAACAATTCGAAACCAGCAGTTTCGAGACCTAAGTTTAAACCTCCGCAACCTGCAAATAACTCAATGTGTTTTAATTTTTTTCGACTCATTAATTTAAGAAACTAAAATGAAAAATATTTGCAAAAATAGCTTTTAATACACAGTACAGCTATATTTAACTCAATAAAAAAGTATTGTGCATTTTAAATAATGCTCATTTTAATATTTACTCCGCTGTGGATATTTTACTTCAACATTGTAGGGCATTTTAATTCTTATTGTTATTGTGTTTAATTTTTTGGAGGGAGGGTATTTATACCACTGTTGGTGTTTATCACCAACAATTCCACATCTAAAAGTACCAGTTTTCAATTGAGAATGTTAAAACGGGAATAACTTTCATCAGCATTATCAATCAAGGAAAAGTAGTATGTTTGATGAGAACATATGACTTGTATAGGTGTGACTGGTTACACCTGTATAATTGTTGTACGAAATTATTATAAACTAAAACGAAAATGAACCCATTTAAAACAATCAAATTTTTGAACGTAGACGACTTTAGACATCTTAGAGTAGTAAGGTGTAGAGGAAAAGAATATAATGGTTACTCACTATTCCTATTTTATCTACGTGATTTTGAATATGAGAATATTGATGAATTAGACCAAGGTATTCTTGAAAGCTTAAACCAAACTCAAGAAGCTGTATTGGAACTCAACCAAAAAATACTATTAGAAGGTCAACTTGAAGAAGTTATGAGTCGATATGAGCTTGAAGAAAAAATAGACATTACTATTCAATTAAGCCCTATTGTAACAAATGAGTTGATTAGAGAAGTTGAATTGGGAAGAGAAATATTTTCATATCTAAAATATTTCAAAGCTAATTTTAGAAAAGGATATGATTTTATGCATTTAAGCAATTATTTTCTCGGCTATCTTGATGTTGAAAGATTGAATCTTCTTCAAAATACTATGAAAGCAATATAACTTCGCACAATAACTAAGAACTGGTCGGTACGCCCCAACATGAATGCGGTGTTGACTGAGATTGTGTTGGCAGGTTTGGCTACATGTTTTTTATAATGAAAAAGACATTATATTTATGGGAACATTAAACACTACCAATAACCTTGCGTATGTGTTAATATCTCTGAGGTGGTACTGGACATATGCTTTGGTTAGCCAAAAGCTGAACTAAACTGGATATAGATCACTATATTTATTTATATAATCTAACAATCTTGAAAATTGGTTTTTAGACCCTTTAAACTTTACAGTTTGTTTAAAGTTAGCTAACCCGTACTTATCCAAGAACAAGCCAATTGAAGAATTCAAGAAGGACGAAGACATTGACAGGTCAGAGTCAACATATAAAATTAAAGAATCTTTATTCAAATAGGCATTTTGTAAGGAATCAAATAAAACCATTCCTTGCTCATTAGAACTTGAATTTTTAACGATATTTTTTAATATCAAAGTTTTCATAGGAATATATTTTATACTTAAACGTTCAAATATTTTGCAAAAGTATATATAAATGTACGAAAAAAATTTAAAAATCGAAAATTTCATTTGTGTCATCCTTTTCTTCGAAAGAATTTAAATCAACTTCAATCTTAATTAATGTTCCTGAAAAATTAAAATTATTACTTCCAGCATGATACATTTCTCCAGCCTTTTTCTCCACCACCCCATCATTAGAAATAATAAACAATCTTCCATTTGAACTTTCTGTAAACTCAAGAATATTATTCAGCCCAAATCCACGGTTTCTAGGAGTGGAGTTTATTGAAAAACCCTTTTCAAGGGATTTAAGAATAGCTTTCCAGTCTTCAAAATCATGCTCAGAATCTATTCCAGCTCTTTTTATCGAATTAGGGATTCCTACACCAAAATCACAAACTGAAAATGATAGTTTATTATTTTTAGGATAATATTGAGTTATTATATAACCCGTAACTGGAGATTTTGAATGATCGAAAATATTATTAAATACTTCATCCATATTTGAGGATAATGGGATTAAATCTTTATCTCTTGCAAACCTTTCAAAATATTGACGCGCATACATTGAATACGAATAAATCATATCTCTTGAAATTTTCCATAAACATAAAGTGGTTTGATTATGAGATAATGTGAACTTACTTCGATCAAAGCCTTGTTTCCAGTATTCTTTAAATTTTATGTTATACAAATGATTATTAAAACCGTCGATTCCTCCAATAAATTCAACCTGACAGCCCTTTATATAAAAGCTTTCAATCAAACATGCCAAAACAACAAAGTCGTCCGTGTCCATAAACTTAACATCGTTAAAGTCAACAATTAAGTTATTTACATCTTCTGTGTGCTTTAAGCTTTCTCTGATGAAATCAAACCAGTCGTCAGCTCTTTGAGAAGAAGGAACAATTAAAGTATAATTTTTCATTAATTAGAGTTTAAGTAAATATAACTAAAAGCCAATAGCTAACACTCGTGCGCGTTGCACAACACCATAAATTCACAAAAATAGAACTCATTTACACCTTTTTTAAGGGCTGTTTGATTTAAAACCATTTGCCAAATAGAGAAAAAAAATCAGCAAAAGGCTTACAAAGAAAAACATAGATCATCATCTGATTTTGTTTTCAATACTTCAAATTTGCAAATATCAGGGATAAACTTTTTTGATTTATTGAAATCGAGCAAAAATTATTTATGAGTATTCCGAGAAATAATTGTTTCGTTTCAAATATTGACACAATTGAGAAAGACGTCTCTTGTTTGTCGCAACTATTTACTAAATTTGCGACAAAATTATTGCCTTAGTCAGAATTCATAAATCTACTTCTGTGATTAAGAATGAAACCCGATAAAAACACAGCAGTGTCAGAAATTAGGAGACACTATAATGCGCTCGCCTATCGTATTGGATTAGTGTTTTTGTAATTTTTTGTATTCTATTTCTTATCCTTTGGTTTTAAAGATGGCTTTGGAGAAGATGATTTTGTCGGGATAGGATAGAATTAAGCTGCAATCTACTTAAGTCTATTTTAATGCCTTTCGGTCTTTTATTGTTCATAGAAATATATTTTTATATAATGTTATAAACTTAGAGGAATAAATCTTCAAAAGCAACTCAGTTTTTTGATTGGCAAGTTTTTAGCGAATTGCATAATAGATTTTTAGTTGATAAAAAAAATGAGATGAAGGTTATATTATAAATCTATGCCCTGTTGGTGTTTTTCTCCAACAAATCCACATCCAAAAGCACCAGTTTTCAATTAAACCTGAACCTTAAGTTAATGCATTTATATTTTTTCTGAGATCATCAATTGTTGAATCAATTAAAATCGGGATTTCACCATTTTTTATATTCGAGTAATTAACTTCTTGACCATGAAAAAGGTCTACTGCAATACAGTAGTCGGGGTTGACATAAAAATCATTAGAATAGTATTTGTTTAAATAGCGATAAGTTATATCGGCAAACATTCCTAATTCAGCTTTTGTAAACCCATTTAATTTTGCAACAAACCAAACGGCACCAATTTCTGAACTACTATTTTCTGAGAATGAAAAGACATGACACGGCTTAGCTTCTATCAAAAGTCCATTTATATCAAGTATAGTATCACTTTTTGTTTGTTTCAGAAAAGTGATTTCAGCGTTCGGTTTTAAATCCAGAAAGTCATATTCTTTGAAATTCGTTAAAATATCAATATTTCGTTGGAATTGATCCTTGATTCTCTTTATTTCAGTTTGCTCAATTTTATTTTGCAAGAAACTTGTTTTTTCATCTAATAAATCCGCGTCTTCAAATTTAAATACATTTCTTAAACAACTTAAGCAGCTTATCCAATAATCACCACCTGAATCACCCTCTGAGCTGTTCTTTTCTTTTTTAAGATTGCTTACAAAGGTCAATCTAGTTCGATCATTCTTACCACGAAATTCAATAAGATTTTTTACCGTTATTTTTTTCATCTGTTGGGAAGATTTAGTACCATACGTTATTAATCCCCAGGCTTATGTTTATGTGGCTTCAATCCTGGATGTTTCGGTTTTGTTTCTGGATTAACACGCCTTCTTTCGTCAGGGGTTCCATCCTCTTTTTTAGGCTTTGGCCCCGGTTTAATTGCTTTTAATACTTCCATAGTTTAAAAAATTATAAATTATTTAAAATCAATATATTACCCCAAAATTAAACCTTTCCCTATACAGTTTTAGAAAGCCAATAATATGTTGTTAAATGGTTATCAACAATTTACACTAAAATGAAAAGTAATTTCCCTATTCCACTCCTCACTCCCTGCTCTTTATACTATTCTATATTCATATAATTTTAGCTTTACAGAGCAATACTCACTGGGTTTTGCTATTTTTAGAGCTTTAACCAATCCTACTAAACAATTTCATGGCAAAAACCAAAAACACCTTTGAACAAGATCTGTTTAAAGCAGCAGATAAATTGCGTAAAAACATCGATGCAGCAGAGTATAAACACGTGGTGTTAGGGCTCATCTTTCTAAAATACATCTCAGAATCCTTTAATGAATTATACCATAAATTGGAAGCCGACGAATGGAGCGATCCTGAAGATCGGGATGAATATATTGCAGAAAACTGCTTCTTCGTTCCTAAACTTGCGCGTTGGAGCCATATTCACGCCAACGCCAAACTACCGAGCATCGGACAAACTATTGACGAAGCGATGGAGGCTGTTGAAAAAGAAAACAAAGAACTAAAGAACGTTCTGCCGCAAGTGTATGGCAAAGCCAATTTGGACAAAACCTCTTTAGGCGAATTGATTGACTTGATTTCCAACACCGAACTGCAAGTAGAAAACGAAAACTCTAAAGATCTATTTGGGCGGGTTTATGAATATTTCTTGGGCGAATTTGCCAATGCCGAAGGTAAAAAAGGCGGACAATTCTACACCCCAAAAGCTATTGTAAAATTGATGGTTGAAATGATTGAGCCTTATAAAGGACGTGTTTATGATCCTGCCTGTGGTTCTGGTGGCATGTTTGTGATGTCGGAGAAATTCGTCACTGAACATAGCGGAAACATTAAAGACATTACCGTTTACGGACAAGAAAGCAACCAAACCACTTGGAAACTCTCACGGATGAACCTTGCCATTCGTAATATCAACTCGCAGTTTGTGTCTTGGAATACGGAAGGCTCGTTTTTAAAAGATGCGCATCCCGACCTAAAAGCCGATTACATTCTAGCCAATCCGCCATTTAACCAAAAGGAATGGGGCATAGATATTTTACAGGATGATGCGCGTTGGCAATACGGCATCCCTCCTAGCGGCAACGCCAACTTTGGGTGGATGCAACATATGCTATACCACTTGGCACCCAATGGTGTGATGGCAACAGTATTGGCTAATGGCTCGTTAAGTTCTAATACCTCAGGCGAAGGGGAAATACGCAAAGCCTTAGTAGAAAATGATTTGGTGGAATGTATTGTAGCCTTGCCAAAACAATTATTTTATAACACTGGAATTCCTGCTTGCATTTGGTTTTTACGCCGAGAGAAAAGTGACCATAGCAAAGAAGTCTTATTTATTGATGCTTCAGAAATGGGACACATGACCAGTCGTGTGCACCGCGATTTTAGTGATGAGGATATTGCCTTGATTCGCGATACCTATTACAATTGGAGAAAATCGGAGAGAATCGAACTCTACGCCGATATTAAAGGCTTTTGTAAATCTGCAACTATTGAGGAGATTCGCAAACATAATCATGTATTAACACCAGGGCGTTATGTGGGGATTGAAGATGAAGAAGACGATGGCATTCCTTTTGAAACAAAAATGGCTGATTTAACAGCTACTTTAAAGGAACAAATGGAGCAAGAAGAAGCTTTAAATGAAGAAATTAAAACACAACTGGCCAATATTGGATTTGAATTATGAGTCAAACGAAAGAGAATATTCCAGAGGGATGGGTAGAAACTACTTTGGGTGAAGTAGCTACTTTTCAAAGAGGGTTTGACTTAAGAAAAACTGACAGAGAGGAAGGCGAGTATCCAGTAATAGTTTCAAATGGAGAGGATGGTACTCATAGAGATTGTAAAGTTTTAGGCCCTGGAATTGTTACTGGACGAAGTGGTTCTTTAGGAAGTATCTTTTTAGTAAAGAAAGACTTCTGGCCTTTGAACACTACATTATGGATTAAAGATTTTCACAATAACGACGTGGAATTTCTTTATTATTTTCTAAAAACATTTCCTTTTGAAAAATATAATTCTGGATCTGGAGTGCCCACTCTCAACCGAAATCATATTCATCCATTGCCTATCATCATAACTAAAAACAATAATGAACAAAAAGCCATCGCCAAGGTCTTAACTGCTTTTGATGATAAAATAGAAAACCTACGCGCACAAAACGAAACCTTAGAGCAAACCGCAAAAACTATTTTTACAGAATGGTTTGAAAAATATCAAATTGGGGATGAATTGCCTGAAGGATGGAAGATTGGAAAGTTGGGTATGGTAACAAAAATCTGCGGGGGAACGACACCAAGTACAAAAAATCCTGATTTTTGGGACGGAGATATTCATTGGACTAGTCCAAAAGACTTAAGTAATTCAAAAGAGATGTTTTTACTTTCTACTGAAAAGAAGATTACTAAGGCGGGATTAAAGAAAATAAGTTCAGGATTACTTCCTAAGAAGACTTTACTATTATCCTCACGCGCTCCGATTGGCTATTTAAGTTTTACAAATGTAGAATTGGCAATTAATCAAGGTTATATCGCATTACTAGCTAACCAATACCTATCTAATCAATTTATGTATTTATGGTTGAATAAATTTATGAAAGTTGTAGAAAACGCAGGCAATGGATCAACTTTCTTAGAGATTAGCAAAACTTCATTTAGAAATATTGATTGTATTATTCCAGAGAAAAACATATTAAAAGATTTTGATAATTTGATAAAACCGTTGTTTGATAAAATTTTATCCAATCTCAACCAAATCAAATCCTTATCCCAAACCCGAGACACCTTATTACCAAAATTAATGAGTGGAGAACTGCGGGTAAATGAATTTAAAGTTTAGGTTATGGCAAATGACTTACAAAAAATAGACAATTTTGTTATTTTTAAAACTGAAACTGCTAAGGTCAATGTAGAGGTATTCTTTAAAGATGATACACTTTGGCTCACGCAAAAAGCCATGAGTCAGCTTTTTGATAAAGGCAGAAGTACGATTACCGAGCATATACAACGTGTTTTTGCGGAAGGTGAACTCATCGAACATTCAGTGTGTCGGGATTTCCGACATACTGCCAAAGATGGGAAGATTTACCAAACCAAGTTTTATAATCTCAAAGTTATTACAGCTGTTGGTTATCGCGTAAACTCCCCAAGAGCGACAGCATTTAGAAAATGGGCTACTGAGGTGCTTCACGACTATATCGTTAAAGGTTTTGCCATGGACGATGAACGCTTAAAGCAAAGCAAACATTTTGGGCAAGACTATTTTGATGAAATGCTTGAGCGTATTAGAGAAATTCGCTTGAGCGAAAGACGCTTTTATCAAAAAATCACAGATATTTATGCACTTTCGGCGGACTATAGCAACAACGAAAGCATTACCAAAACTTTCTTCGCAACAACACAAAACAAACTACATTGGGCGATACAGGGCAAAACTGCTGCCGAAATTATTTATTCCAAAGCAGACGCTAACAACATAGCGATGGGTCTAAAATCGTGGAAAAATGCACCCGATGGTAAAATCTTGAAATCTGATGTTACCGTCGCTAAAAACTACTTAGAAGAAGAGCATTTAAAACAATTACAACGTCTGGTGACGGCCTATTTGGATTTGGCAGAAAACAGGGCGCAAAGAGGTATTGTGATGAATATGAAAGATTGGGTGGTGTTTTTAGATAAATTTCTTGAACTATCAGATTATCCTATTTTATTGGATAATGGGAAAGTAACCGCTTTAGAAGCAAAACTAAAAGCAGAACAAGAATACGATGTTTTTAGAATAGAACAAGACCTGAATTATATTTCAGATTTTGATAAAGAAATAAAACGTTTGAAAAATAAAAATGACTAAAATTACCGAAGACAGCATCGAGCAAGCGTTTATAGCCCAACTTATTGAGCAGGGCTACACCTATCATTACGGACCCGATATTGCACCTTACAGTAAAAACCCACAACGCGAGAGTTTTGAGTCGGTTTTATTGGAGCAACAATTAAAAGCTGCTATCCAAAAGCTAAATCCAGATGTATCTGAGATTGCAAGAACTGAGGCCTTTCAAAAAGTAAAAAATTTGGGCACCTTAGATGTAATGGAAAACAACGAACGTTTTCATACCTATCTCACCAATGGCGTCACGGTAGAATATCATAAAGATGGCAGAACACGCGGTATCAATATAAGGTTAATAGACGTGGCTCAGCCACAGAACAATAGCTTTTGGGCAGTCAATCAATTGGTGGTTAAAGAAAATAATAATGAAAAGCGTTTTGATGTGGTCATCTTCGTAAATGGTTTGCCTTTAGTTTTTGCCGAACTTAAAAATGCTACCGACGAGCAAGCCACATTAATTAGAGCGCACCAACAAATTCAGAATTATAAAACAGCAACGCCCACTATTTTTTATTTCAACAGCATTTGTATTATCAGCGATGGTATTGATGCCAAAACATCCAGTCTATCTGCACCTTTTTCGAGATATTTAAGTTGGAAAGCACCCCTGCCCTCTAAATCCCTAAAGGGAGGACCGGTGCCATCCGTTCTAAATTCTGCAAATAAGGCTATCTACCCGATTCTACTAGAGCGTGCAAAAGAAATGCGATTAAAACCTACAAAAGCAGAAGCTCTTTTATGGGTAGCATTAAGAGGAAAAGGCATAGACGAAAAGTTTAGACAGCAACATATAATAGATCAGTATATAGTAGATTTTGCTTGTATAAAAAAGGGGATTATTATTGAAGTAGATGGAGAAATACACAACTCACAACAAGAAATAGACCACGAAAGAACAATAGTTTTAGAATCTTTAGGATATGACGTTCTTCGTTTTACAAATGATGAAGTCATTAATAATATTGAGAATGTAAAAGCAACAATTAAAAATCATTTAATAAAGAAACCACTCCCTTCAACGTCACCCCCTTTAGGTTTGGGGCGGACAGAATTACAAATTCTTACAGAGCACATGCTCAATAAAAAAACGCTGGTAGAACTCATTCGCTATTGTACCGTTTTTGAGCAAGAAGAAAAAAAGGATAAAAAAACAGGCTTAATCTTTCAAGTCAAGATTAAAAAAGTAGCGGCCTATCATCAATATTATGCCGTTCAAAAAGCCGTTGACCAAACCGTAAGAGCCACACACAATGAAGATGGGGATCGTAAAATTGGCGTCGTTTGGCACACACAAGGTTCAGGAAAATCACTATCCATGGTGTTCTATAGCGGGCAAATTGTGACGCATCCCGCCATGGGTAACCCAACCATCGTTATCCTTACGGATAGAAATGATTTGGACGATCAGCTTTTTTCCACTTTTGGGAACTGTAAAGAATTATTACGCCAAACCCCCGTACAAGCGCAAAACAGAGAACACATTAAAGAACTATTAAACGTGAGCGGGGGTGGCGTTATTTTTACCACCATTCAAAAGTTCTCCCCAGAAGAAGGTAATGTTTTTGACACGTTGTCCGAGCGCACCAATATTGTTGTAGTTGCCGATGAAGCACACCGTAGCCAATATGGTTTTAAAGCCCGCGAAGTTGAAACTGATGAAGGCAGCGAAATCAGATATGGCAATGCGAAGTATTTAAGAGATGCGCTACCCAACGCCTCATACATCGGTTTTACAGGAACACCCATAGAAAAAGAAGATAAGTCAACGCCAGCCGTTTTTGGCGAGTATATAGATGTTTATGATATTAAACAAGCGGTAGATGATGGCGCCACAGTACCCATTAGTTACGAATCACGATTGGTAAAAATAAAATTGGATTCGCAAACCGCTGCAACTATTGATGAAGAAATAAACGCTATTGCACACGTTTCTGAGGAACAATTAGAATATGTAAAAAAGAGAACTGCCACCATTGAAGCCGTAATCGGGCATCCTGAACGTATTATAGATATTGCTAAGGATTTAGTGGCACATTTTGAAGCACGCCAAGAAGTATTTGATGGCAAAGCGATGATTGTTGGAATGACCCGCAGAATTTGTGTATTGCTCTATAATGAAATCGTGGCATTGCGTCCTGAGTGGCATAATGACGATTTAGCTCAAGGTACTATTAAAGTGGTTATGACCAGCTCGTCTGACGACCTCCCTATCTTTCAACCCCACCATACTACAAAAAGACAACGCAAGGAATTGGCGTTGCGAATCAAAGACAAGAACGATCCTTTACAATTGGTTATTGTGCGTGATATGTGGCTCACAGGTTTTGACGCGCCAAGTTTACACACCTTGTATGTCGATAAAAAAATGCAGGGCGCTAATTTAATGCAGGCCATTGCCAGAGTAAACCGAGTTTATGGAGATAAGCCAGGCGGTTTAATTGTGGATTATATCGGCATCGGTCAAGATCTTCGAAATGCTATGGCAGTTTATTTACAAAGCGGTGGCGAAGGCAGTCCAGTGGTAGATATTAAAGAAGCCATTGCAGGAATGCTTGAAAAGTTTGAAGTGGTGGAGCAAATGTTTTCGGGTTTTGATTTTAGAAGTTATTTCACTTCGGAAGTCTCAAGACGATTACAGATTATTTTAGGAGCGCAGAACTTTATTTTAGCAACACCAAAACTGAAAGATCGTTTCTTAAAAGAAGTGACCCTATTGTCTAAGCTGTATGCGATGTCCGTACCAAGTCCACAGGCCAACGAGATTAAAGATGACATTGCATTTTTCCAAGCGATTAAAAGTAGAATCAACAAGTTTTCTGGCAATAACGTTATTTCAGATTACGAAGTTGAAACTGCCGTCAAACAGATTATTGACGACAAGTTAGGCAGTGATGGCATCATCGATATATTTCAAGCCGCGGGAATAGAAAGTCCATCGGTAAGCATTCTTTCAGATGAGTTTTTATTGGAAGTAAAAAATATGCAACAAAAGAACGTTGCTTATGAATTACTCAAAAAGTTACTGAGTGATGAAGTAAGAGTACGCAAAGTCAAGAATATAGCACAAGGGAAGCGTTTTTCAGAGATGTTAGAATCAATCGTTAAAAGATACCACAACAATCAAATAGATTCGGCACAAGTCCTTGCAGAGCTTTCTGAAATGGCTAAAGAAATGCGATTGGAAGATCAAAAGAGTGTAGACCTTAAATTGACTCCTGAAGAATACGCTTTTTACACCGTGCTATCTCAAAACGATTCCACAAAAATGCTAGACGATAACAAGATGCGAGAACTTATTCACACCATCGTTGATGTGGTCAGACATAACGCCACGGTAGATTGGCAAAACAGAGATGATGTTCGTGCCAAATTAAGGCTTACCGTTAAAAAGATTTTGATGCGCTACGGCTATCCACCAGATTTAGCGAAGTTGGAAGCTGATAAGGTTTTGGCGCAGAGTGAAAACTTGGCGGCGTTTTTTGCGGGGAAGTGATATTTTTGTTTGATCTAATTTATAGTTTCATTTAATGAAAAACTTTCCTTTTTTGACAAAACATAAAACAAATATTTCGTTTTATAAGGCTCATAAACATTTATTTTAAACCTCATTAAATCTGAACATTCTTCAAAAGAACGGAAAGGTTTGTCGAGAATACTTTCCCAATCATCATGTTTTGAAACGTATTTTGCCAATCCGTTTTTCACACCCCACTTTTTATCATATTCTTTTTTTTCATCAATATCAAGGTGTGCAACAATTAGAATAAACATATTACTATTTCTATCGTCATAATCTCTATTAATAAAATTCACATAATCCCTATCTTTTTTAAAATCCTTTGAGAATGAATATTTGAATTCAATTTTGTAAGCAGCAAGACCGTCATTAACATTAATAATTGACAAGTCTGTTTTGGTTCTATTTTCTCGTGGGTATTCTGCAAGAGCTCTATAGTTTAAGTTCTTATTATTGAAAACATAATTTAATTGTTCCAAAATCCTATTTCTAATGAAGGACTCTTGCTTTAAATTAAAATAGTTTTGATTTATTTTAGTGAGCTCATCTTTAAATTCTTGACTGTCTATTATTTTAATTATTTGATTCTTAATATTCATGATTCGTAAGTTTTTTTTAGACTCTAACTAATTTCAATAATGGTTCAAATGCATAGAGCGCTGGTCTTCGCCCAGAAGATTCCTCTATCGTACTCAATAAACCTTTATCTAACAGCATTCTAGTGAATCTAGCAGCAGTTGGTGTCGGTATTCCACTTTTAGAAGTAAATCTATTATTTCTAAAAATGGGGTTAGTGAAAATAAAGTCTAAGGCATTCACACTCCATTTTGATGATAAAGTATCCGAAAAAACATGCTTCATTTCTTCGTATAAGTTTTTTATGCTTTCTGCAATTTCTAAATTTCTAATTGCTTGTTTTTCAATTGCATTAAAAAAGAAAATACACCATGCTTCCCAGTCATTGTTTTCTGATACGTTTCGCATAGTATCAATATACTCGTCTTTATGCTCTTCTAAATATCCACTTACGTAGAAGTGAGGTTCTGATATCGTCCCTGATGACCACAACAGTAATGTAATTAACATACGTCCAATTCTTCCATTGCCATCTTGAAAAGGGTGAAGCGCTTCAAATTCAAGATGCATTAAAGCCGCTTTTACTATGGATTAACATCAAGATTGCTTGATAATCATATTTTTGATTATTTGATAGACAAACACGTTTGATGTATATGAATTAGCGTCAAAGTAGCTTGATGTAGATATTTATCAAAAAATGATAGTCAATGTTTTTTTTCAATGTCAGTAATTTAGTGCGCTCTTTTACAAATTCTGACAGCTCTTTCATTATATGCATTAAACATAATGAAAAACAAATACAATAAATTATATGCAGAAACCTACACTATTGTCCAGGAAAAGAATCAAGACATTTCGACAAGTTCAGTAACCGCCACTGCGTTGATAGAACCTAGAATATAGACCCGTGTCGTAAAGCATTGGGCATATAATTTACGACTCAGACTAAATTCTCATTTTTTATAAGCGTTTCTAATAAAAAATAAATGAAGCCCATCGTTGAAGAAAACTTTAAAAATCGCTATATACAAATGGTTACGCGAAATACTGCAAGTTTTAATCGGACATAAATGATTATTAATGAAAGAAAAAATGATAAAATTATGGTTACTCCAGCGCATAAGGGACTTGCACCCTCTAAATTAATATTTTACTTTGCAGTAAGGTAAAGATGCCCATACTGGGCACACACACCGTGTAAAAATAATTGCTTGGTTCTCGCCTACTTGGAAATTCCATCGGAATTCCCACAGGCTCGGACAATTTTAGTATTTTAGGTGTTTAACCTACGCACCTTTTCTTACACCAAACGTTGTGCAACATAAACTATGTGCCTTAATGAACATAAAAAATTTCGTTATAATCCAAAAATTAAGTATTTGATCGTACCTTTGATAGTATCAGATGATAGTATCAAGAATGAAACCACCATACATAATAACACCAGAAATATTAAAGTTAATCACTTCCATTTCCGAAAAAATCGGAGAGGTTAATGCCAACTTTTTAAATAGACCTTCCCCAAAATTAAGAAAACAAAATCGTATTAAAACAATTCATTCCTCTTTAAAAATCGAGGGAAACAGTTTAACCGAAGAACAGATTATAGCACTTTTGGAGCACAAAAGAGTTATCGGTCCAAAAAAAGACGTTGTTGAAGTGTTAAACGCCATAGAAATTTATGAGAACCTAGAAAAGTATAATCCAAAAAACGAAACCTCATTTCTTAAAGCTCATTTACATTTAATGGAGGGATTAATTGAAAACCCTGGAAAATACAGGAAACAAGGAGTTGGAATTGTAAAGGGTTCAAAAGTAGAACATATGGCGCCACCTTCTGACAATGTTCCATTTTTAATGAAGGACCTATTTGAATATCTAAAAAATGAAGATGAAATAGAACTAATTAAAAGTTGCGTTTTTCATTACGAAATGGAATTTATTCACCCCTTTTTAGATGGAAATGGAAGAATGGGAAGGCTATGGCAAACCCTAATATTAATGGAGAAATATCCCGTTTTTGAATTTCTACCTTTTGAAACACTAATTAGCAATGATCAAGAGAAATATTATAGAGCACTATCTGAAAGTGATAAATCTGGACAGTCAACAAAATTTATTGAATATATGCTTAGCGTTATTGACTCGTCTCTCAGTGAGCTATTAAATTTCAAAAACAGAACCTTGAAAGAGGAGGATAGATTAGAATATTTCGTTTCATTGAATACAACAGAATTTAACAGAAAAGACTACATGACAATTTTTAAATATATATCTTCAGCTACGGCAAGCCGAGATTTAAAGAAAGGCGTGGAATTAGATTTATTTGAAAAAATTGGAGAAAAGAATAAAACGATATATCGCCTAAAATAACTGGGCACAACACCGTATCCTCTAGGCTATGGCTTGGTCTGTTCCTATTTGGAAAAGCTATGGATTTCCCAAAGATAGTTTATATTTGAGAAGGTTCGTGCTAAAACACGCCACAGCTCATATCATAAACGTTGTACTCATTGAAAGTAGACACCGCTGTAACATCAAACAGATGTCCAATAATAAACAGTCATATATGGAACAAAGAATTCAACTCATACATCCTGAAGGCAAAAAAGCAGTCACAATGAACAAATCCAAATATGATGCTTTGAAAAATGCATTATTAAATCAACTAAAGAAAAATGGTGAATTAACCCATGTAGAACTATTGGATGTAATTACCCAAGATTTCAAAAAGAATAAGATTCAGTTTGAAGGTTCCATACCGTGGCACATGGAATGGGTGAAACTTGACCTTGAAGCAAATAAAATTATTCAAAGGGTGAAGGATACAGCCCCACAAAAATATACCCTAAAATAAAAACCAATAAACTGAACTTGAAAAAAGGACTAAGCATAAAACTGACAATTATTTTACTGTTGACAGGTATGTTGACTGCTTTTTTTTATGTCCATGAAACATTTCCAAAACCAATCAGAGCAGCTACTGCCTTATTGGGAACACCAACAGCAATTGCTTCTGGACTATCCTACTATTTAAATCTTGGAATACCTGTTTATGAAACTCCATGGGCAGTGGTGTTTTCAAATCTAATTGCATCAATCATAATTGTTATTTTGAGTAACACTTTTTTGGAGTGGCGTAGAAAACGAAAAGAACTATCTTAAAACCGATATGGGGAAATTATCAAAAGTAAAACGACAGAAAACGCTTCCGGCGTGGAGGATTCTATTAATGAAGTGAAAGATGAACAAAAGCGAAAAGACAGTTTTCATTTACTTAAATTAATGCCAAAAAAAAAAAAGCAGGCAAGAATCTAAGGTCAATTTTTGTTATTTTAAGTGTTTAACCCACGCAACTACACTTACAACAAGCGTTATGTGCAACCCAAAAAAATCGTAACACCAATGAAAAAAACAATAAAAATCATCATTTTGATTGCTTTGGTAAGCACGTTAACGAATTGTAACGGACAAATCAAAACTGATAGAAAACAAACGGAAGTCAAAACCGACAAGAAAAAACTTGTTGGTGGAGGATGTGACGGTTGCGAATTGATGTATGTTGGAATGCCGAAAAACATTAAGTCAATCGACACAAGTGCAGGCTGGACAGAAAAAGGTCAAAAACTTTTGATAACAGGAACAGTTTATAAACTTGGCGGCAAAATTCCTGCACCAAACGTTGTGATTTATTATTGGCAAACTGACAATAACGGATATTATTCCTCAAAAGACGGAATGGATGAACAAGCAAAAAGACACGGACATATTAGAGGTTGGGTAAAATCGGACGAAAATGGAAAATATTCAATTTATACAATTCGTCCAGCACCTTATCCAAACGATGATATGCCAGCACACATTCACACTTCTGTAAAAGAACCGAATGTTGATGACGAATATTACATTGACGAATTTGTTTTTGATGACGATATCTTATTGACAAGTAAAAAAAGAAAAGCTCTTGAAAACCGAGGCGGAAGTGGTGTTTTAAGAGTGTTGATTGATAAGGATATGCAAGTAGCTGAACACAATATCATTTTAGGACTTAATATTCCAAACTATCCCGAAAAAAATCAGGCAAAACTGAATTCGGGACTTGAAATTGGCGAAGACAATCCTTCGTTTACACCATTCCACGCGTTTGGACCAGATAAAGGAACTAAAACTTGTCCTGTTTGTAAATATGGGAGATTTCACGGAATAGTTTACTTTGTTGGCAACAATCCAAATTGGGACAATATAAAAGATTGGTTATCATTTTTAGAACTTGAAAGCGCAAGTCGCAGTAAGTATTTAAAAGTCTATTTTGTCTATGGCAACGAGAAAAATTACAACAAGGAAAAAAGACAAAAGGAGTTAGAAAATTTGGGAAATGAACTCAATATAAAAAACACAGCTTTAACCTTTGTTCCGTCATTTTCCGACAAGGAAAGCGAAGTAAACCTTAACAAAATAAATCCCGAAGTAGAAAATACATTTGTAATTTATAGAAACAGAGCGATAATTGACAAATTCGTGGACTTAAAACCGACAAAAGAAAATTTCAATCTGATTTCACAAACTTTGGACAAAACAAAAAACGAATATTTTAATCTGCCTGAACCAAAACACGATTGAGATATGGGCAGCACATAACAACGTATATAAAACATAGCTATTATGGGCTTTCCGAGAGGTTTGTGTGTATTTGCGAAGTCCGCCAAATTTTTTAATTTGGTTTTTTGAGAAAATAAGATAAAAAGAAAATTAAAAAATTCGACTTATGCATAATCCGAAAGGTCAGCGCCTATTTACACACTAAGTTTCACATACAAGACCGTTAGTGGCAATGCCCTAAAAAACGCTTTAAAAATAAATAATAAAGTAAAACATACGATGACACTATTACTAATATATCTTTTTATTGCTCTTTTCGTTTCTTTTTTGTGTTCAATAATGGAAGCCGTTTTACTATCAATACCAATTTCATTTTTGAAATCAAAATCTGAATTGGGCGACAAAAATGCAGATGCAATGATTTCGCTCAAAGAAGATATAGATAAACCGTTATCCGCAATCTTATCTTTAAACACAGTGGCGCATACGGTTGGAGCGGCTGGAGTAGGCGCACAGGCAACCGTAGTATTTGGTGAAGCTTATTTTGGTTTGGTTTCAGCGATTTTAACCATTTTAATATTAGTCTTGACCGAAATCATACCTAAAACCCTTGGAGCGAACTATAATAGGGATTTAATAGGCATCTCCTCAAAAATCATCAAAGGGATGATTTATATAATATATCCATTGGTGTGGCTATCTTCTATACTTACAAAAATGCTAGCTAGAGAAAAAGCTCAACTAACAACCAGTAGAGATGAGATTTCGGCATTGGCAAGTATAGGTACACAAGAAGGTGTTTTTGCTGATAGAGAAAACAAAATCATTCAAAACTTAATAAAGCTAAAAAGTTTAAGAATTAAAACTGTGATGACACCCCGAATTGTGGTTGTCACGGCAAATGAAAACATGACATTGCAAGAATTCTTAAAAAATAAAGAATTCCTGCATTTTTCAAGGATTCCAATATACCAAGATAATAGAGACAATGTTACGGGATATGTTTTCAGAGAATTAGTATTTGAAAAATTAGCAGAAGACCAGTTTGATTTAAAGCTAAAAAACATTAAACGTGAAATTGTAGTGTTTTCAAAAAAAACATAACCTTATTTGACGCGTGGGAAGAATTACTTCTGAAAAAGGAACAAATTTCATTGGTTATTGATGAATATGGTGGTATGGATGGGATTACAACTCTTGAAGATATTATAGAAACTCTACTTGGTTTCGAAATTATAGATGAAAAAGACCAAGTAGATGATATGCTACAATTTGCTTTGAAAAGGTGGCAAGAAAAGCAAAAGAAATATGAACTTTTAAAAAATGAATAATAGCACAGCCACTAGTCGAGTAGGCGGCTCCGCCCCTAAATAGGAACGGAGTGCGCCTATCACACCACCGTACGTACGTGAGCTACGCTCTCAACTTTCAATTAAATGATAATTAATCATTCAATTTCAGTTGCGTATACGGCGGTTCGTAAATCATCACACCAAAGCTCTTCTCACCCTTAACACTATCTTCTACTTTAAGCTTAGGCTACCATTAGTGCTCCAATGCGAATTTTGAAGAGAATTACGTTCAGTCCTTCCCCGCTTGTGAGACCTATGCAGTTTTCTGTAACTCGTTTCCCATAGGTACTATGACTTCTGCTGACTTCTCTATTTTATCAATTCGTGTTTTTGGAAACCTCCACAGCGCATATGCGTAATTTGGATTGGGAAAGCAATTGAGAAATTTGGAGTCTGTTTTCGTGGATGACACTAAACTTATCGACAACCTACTTTTCGCATTTCTTTTTAAGCTGATTTGTACAATTAAATACTGACAATCTTAACGACATTTATATCTTTTAGAAAATTAATCTTCCCCAAGGTGTTCACATGTTGTGAACAAAGGCTTTTTGTCTGTCCCATATTTGCCATTCACTTTAAAACTATTTTATTATGGCAAAACAAGCTGGAATTATCAAATTAAAAGGAACTATCGATGACATTTCCTTTTACAGAACTGCCGATGGTCATATGGCCAGGGCAAAAGGTGGCATAAGTCGCCAGAGGATTCTTAACGACCCTGCTTTTCAAAGAACCAGGGAAAACGGATCAGAATTTGGAACCGCTGGAAAGGGCGGTAAGCTTATTCGCAATGCCCTCAGAAGCATGATGCAACACGCCAAGGATCGGCTGGTGGTGGGGAGACTGACCAAAGTACTTTTGAGTATCATCAAGACTGATGCTACCAATGAGCGAGGTCTGCGCACCATTGAAAATGGCACTATGGACCTTTTAATGGGTTTTAATTTTAATGGTGCCTCACCCTTGGGAACCACTCTTTATGCCGCTTTTGATGCGTTATTTGACCGTGTGACTGGTGAGGCGACCATTGACTTGGAGGCTTATAGTCCGATGGTCCGAATTGCTGCTCCCGCAGGGACCACTCATTATCGCATCGCTTTGGGAGGCGCAGAATTAGATTTCCCGAACATGCAATTTGGTTTCTCAACAAGCAATTCAGGAATACAAGCTTATGATCCAGTGGAGCTACCTGCCTCCTCTATGACGGTTACTCTCACTCCGGCTTCTACATTACCTGTGGTACAAGTTGTGGGCATTGAGTTTTTTCAGTTGGTCAACGGCGAATATTACCCTCTTAAAAACGGTGCCAACAACGCATTAGCCATTGTAGGGGTGGATAATATCTAGCGATGGAAATCAGTCTGACCAGAGTTTATAAAAGTGGGGGTACGAACGGTACCCTCACTTTAAACGGGCATTTTCTCTGTTTTACCATCGAGCTGCCTTGGAGAGAGAACAAGAGACTTATTTCTTGCATCCCTGAAGGTGTTTACGAGCTTCAACCGCGATTTTCTGATAAGCATAAGGCACACTTGCAGGTACTGGATGTTTTTAATAGGAGTCAGATCCTGATTCATGGCGCAAATGATGCCTTTAGGGAGCTACAGGGTTGTATTGCTCCAGTTATGCAACTGACGGGAATTGGAACTGGTATTCAGTCCCAAAGAGCTTTACAGAAATTACTATCTCTATGCCATCAGGCGAGGGACAAGAAAGAACCAATTTTGTTAAACATTAATTCCAATCGTTATGAATATCTTAAACAGATACAACAAACCCACACCTAAATTTTTTCGTATCCTGCGCAACGTGGGTCTGGGTCTTGCTACCGCAGGAGGCACACTTTTGGCGGCGCCAATTGCCATGCCAATGTGGATTGTGAGTGTGGCTACTTATTTTGTGGTGGCAGGTACCGTAGCCACGGCAGTAAGTCAAGCCGTTGTGCAGGACGGTGAGAGCCTAAGCGCCAACAACAACGATCCGGATGAAGACCCTACCGACTAAAGTAGGTACGTTAGGCGGCATAGTGGCCTGCACATTTCCACATATTGGCCGCCAAGAATTATTGGCCACCTGTATTTTGGCCATACTTGGAGCGGTGATCAGTTTTCTGACCACGCTCTTGTTACGCCAAATTTTTAGATGGGCGAGTAAATTTTTCAAATTATGATCTGTAGCCGTTGGGAGCATAAAAGCTTCTAACGGCTATTTTTATACCAAGATTATAAACTAGGAACTATGACAGCATATTCTTATTATATATACATGTATTTCGAATTGTCTACCTAAGAGCAGGTTTCGATTTAACTTTAAAAGTTTAGTCAGCTCTGGTTATATCAATCTATTGTTAACCAACTATTTATTTTATCGGGATTAAAGTGGAGGTCTTTAAAATACATGAAAAGAACCAAGACACTTCGACAAGCTCAGTAACCGCCACTTTGCTGTTAGAACCAAGAACAAAGACTAAACACGTAATTAATTGAAAATAAAGACTGTGAAACTCATAATTAATATGGGTTATGATGTTTTGCAATAGTTTTCAAAAAACCTCGAAATGAAGGAGATTGAGGATCAAAAACATTGAAAGACCTTTATTTATCACTATTTTAAGTAGATCAACGCAACTTTAATCGGACATCAATGAAAGTGTTTATATGATTAACAAAAAAAAATGTAATAATAATAATAATAATAATGGACACTATCCTAAAATCTGTGCAGCAATTTCCTTTAAAGTAACCCTGTATCTACCCTCTTTATATTCTTTTATAATATAAGCAGACATTTTATGTTGAAGAAATATCGGTGTACTCCCCCATGCTCCCCTTTTTCACTAGAATCATATTCGCTTTTCGCAGCATTTTGTGGTTGGAGTATATAGTAGGTCGCCTTTTGACCAATTCACCTAACAAAAAATGGGGCACTTAGCGGCCCCATTTACTTTGGTCTATAATTAACTATAATGATCTACCTTCTAGAACAGATATCTCAAAAACAGCTCATTGGCATTCTTGGCCCTGGCCAGTTCCTTACGGCTCCAAAACACTCTATAAAACAACACGTCTCAAGAGGTTTTTCGTTTCGTCTTCGGGATTCGAAGGCCAGCGCACCAGCTCCCGACAGAGCCTGTCCTACGCGGAGTCAAAGGGCTAGAACTTATTCACCGGAAATTATTCGCCGCTACCATTCATTTACCCTACGATTGTATGCAATCTCGTATAATTCAGTGTATTTATTTAGAATTATACTTAAAAGCATATAATGGAAACATTATCCGAATTTGTGAAAACCGGAGGAAAGAGGTAAATCTACCCAATAAGAGTTTGCCGATAGTTCTTGAGTTGACTTAACCGTTATCAGAAAAATAGAACAAGGCAAGACAAACTTGAACATGAAAAAAGTGAACCTAGTATTGAGCATGTTCGGGTATACACTTGCAGCCGTACCATCAATAAAACAAATGAGGAATGATAAAGGCCAAAATATTTTATGATGCCCTGCTTGCCGGAGAACTTATGGAAGCTGACGATGGCGAATATATATTCTAGTACGAACCCGAGATATAGATAAAAATCTTTCCCATCCAAGACGATGAAAGCAAAGTATATTGATTTGGTCCAACATCACTATCAAAGGATCTATTATTTATCCTCCTTATGTATTAATGATTTGGGCATTAATAATCTAAAAATGCCCTATTCGGTGGGCATACTTTTCGCAACCTCTGGAAGCCCTTATCTAAAAGAGTATTAAACTGTAGGTTCTGTACCCTGCCCCCACTAAAATATTACCATTTAGATAAAAATAAGCCGTCTCAATAACTAAATTGAGACGGCTTCCATCCAATACCTCATATAAACTCAGTTTTATATTTACCGAAGGTATATCTGATTATAAAACCTCTTAAACCCATGGTTAAAGAAAATTCACAATGGTCGATTATCAATTGACAACTATAAACTCGGACCTTCGACTAAGCCTATACTCTACCACAGAACACTTGTACTGGGAACTACAATCGTTGATTAAATCATTTTCACCATAACCAATGGAGGAAATTCTTGATCCACTTATGCCTTGAGAGACAAGATAATCTTTGGTTTCTAAAGCTCTTTTAACTGAAAGTACCTCGTTATAACTTTTACTGCCTCTGGTATCGGTATGGGATCTAATTTCTAGTTTCAAATTTGGATATAATTTCATATAGGTAACAATTTTGTCCAAGTTTAGTTTTGCATCCTCTTTTATCGCCCATTTATCGAAATCAAAGAGAACAGGACTCAAATTTAAATAGTTGCCCAAATTCGTCCCTACTACGGCCATCGGGGCCATTTCAGGTTTCACTGAGACTTCCATTTTATGAATATTTTTATTCTTGCTCATTACAAAAGGAGCTTCATAATTTACATAACCCTCTTTATTTACCACTACTTTATAATCTCCAGGTTTATAGGTTGGTTCCAATCTGAATGTTCCGCTTTTGTCCGTTATCCCTTCAACTACTATCTCATCCTTATGGTTATACACCTTTATTTGGAAATCTGCCAGCGGTTGCCCATCTTCCAAATCCTGTAGGGCACCGTTAATAATATCGAAACATTTAATTTTCAATGGTTTTTCTTCCGTAAAGTAATAGATATCGTCACTCCCCATTCCGCCCTCGCGATTGGAGGTAAAGTAGCCATTCTTGCCCGTACCATCGAGGGCAAGGGCAAAATCGTCCGCTTTGCTATTGATCGGCGCACCAATATTGACAACGCAATTATTTTTCTCATCCTCAAGCTGGGTTGCAAAAATATCTAACCCGCCAAGACCAAGATGTCCGTCGGATGCAAAATACAGTAGATTGGAGGCCGTAACAAAAGGAAACGTTTCGCGTCCCTCTGTATTGATATTTGGACCCATATTAATAGGTTCCCCGAATGAACCGTCCGAATGTATGTTCACGTAAAAAATATCCGAACTCCCGATAGATCCTGGCATATCAGAGGCAAAATACAATCTTTTCCCGTCCGCACTAAGTGAAGGATGCGCCACGGAATAATTATCACTATTAAATGGTAGTTCCGTAACATGCTTCCATTTTCCATTTTCCAAAACAGCCCGGTATATTTTAAGCCTACTTATACCAAGGTTATCTTTAGAAAAACGCCCCTTCTTAAAATTGTTGCGCGTGAAGTACAATGTGTTTCCATCCGCGGAAAATGCGGTAGAGGATTCATGAGCCTTAGTGTCAAGTTCTTTTGAAAACCCAGAAAGCTTAGAGAACGATAAACTTTCAGCAATCGATGCACGGAAAAGCTTATGAAATGGTTTGTTGTTCCAGAGATGAAGGATCCGCGAAAAAAATCCGCTTTCCCTTGCTGAAGAAAAAACTAACTGTTCCTTATACACTGTAGGTGCAAAATCCGATTCTTTGGAATTAATTGAGAGGTTTTGTACTGTGTACCTATTTGAATACTCCTCTATTTGCACCAGATAATCCATGTTTTTTTCAAAATTTAGAGCTCGGGTATCCGCTGGCTCTTTGTCCTTGAATAGCTGCATCCATTGGTTAGATTTATCATAATCCCCGATTGATTTTAAGCACATTGCATAGCGATACAAATATTCCGATTTGGAGTCGTTATTAGGTAGCGCAAGCAATTTTTCATACCACTCTCCAGCTTCCTTGTACTCCGCATTATTGTAGTATGAATCCCCTAGTTTTTGAAGGATTTCTTTATTAGAATAACCCATCTTGACCAAATCCTCAAAAGAAGTAATAGCATCAATATATGAATAATCATCAAAACTTCGTTCTGCTCGTTTTATATTTTGGGCATTACCCAGGCTACAGATCAGAAGATAAAAACTGACCATGGTTATGATTTTTTTGTCCATTATATGATTTTAAAAGAATCTAGGTGTTAATACGCGCCCGTAATGCGATATAAGTTCAAATCTTAGAAAAACCTCTAAGGAACCATCATTGTATTGAGTACCTCCAAGCTCTGTGGTTTCACGGTCATATGCCATTCCCAACATCATTTTCTCATTTATCTGAAACCCGAATAGGGCACTTACGGCCGCATCCCAACGGTATGCTGCTCCCAATGAAAACTTTTCATTGTATAGTAGCGTAGCGGATAGATCAACTTGCAAAGGCGCACCGCTAACTGCCTTAATCAATACTGCCGGTTTTAACTTTAGATTGTAGTTAATGTCCGTGACAAAACCCGAAATGAGATAATACTCCATACTCTCTTTCATTTGATAGGAATTGCTCCCTTCTGCGGTTTCAAAATGGGTTGTCTGTAAAAAATTGGGAACTGAAAGTCCTGTATAGAATCGATCTGTATGGTAATATATCCCCGCACCAAAATTCGGGGAAAACTTCTTATCCACACCAATATCATCGGATGCATGAAGCCCCGGATTATAATTTCTCAATTTAGCCAGGTTTACATCTAACAAATGACCCCCAGCCTTCAATCCTAAGGAAAGTTTTCCAGTACTCGATGTAGGTATGGTATACGCATAATCCAAGCTGAAATAAGTGTTCTGATTCGTACCATTCCCTATTTCATTGTTTACTATGGACATTCCAATTCCAAGCCTTTTAGAAACTGGACTGTTTATGTTCAATGTCTGAGTAGTGGGCGCCCCGTCTAATCCGATCCATTGGGATCTGTAAAGGGCAGCAATACTAAACACACCCCGTGATCCTGCATAAGCGGGGTTTACCACCTGGGTATTGTACATGTATTGTGTATATTGCGCATCCTGTTGCGCAACAGCCCCAGCGAAAGAGGTCGCTATAAATACAAGTGTTATATAAAAATTTTTCATGTTGTATATTATCTTTTATAAATCGGCATCTAATTATTTGTTGAAGTAGAGATAGCCAGATTTTGATCTACTTTTCGCATCTCTTACATATTTAATTATATAAAAATAGACACCAGTTGGCAGGCCCTCTCCTTTTTGTAGTGTAGTCTTGCCGTCAGATATACCCCTAAAAACTTTTGAATAGTTGTCATACCCATCTATTCTAAAGACCATTATGCCATTCCTGTTAAATATTTCTACTGTATTATCAGGAAAACGTTCGATGTTCACAATTTCAAAAAAGCCACCTGGTTTACTTTTGGAGACAAGATCATTTTCTATAAAGAGATCGTCCTTGATGTATCTCTGTTCGGTATAATCACTAATTCCATCTCCATCGCTGTCGGCAAAATCAGCCGGGTCATTTGGATCGGTAGCAGGATTTCCGTTAATTTCAACATAATCAGGCACCCCGTCCCCATCGCTATCCAAAAAATCGCTTGGGTCATTTGGATTGGTAGCAGGTTCACCATTAATTTCAACATAATCAGGTACGCCGTCGCCATCGCTATCCAAAAAATCGCTAGGGTCATTTGGATTCGTAGCAGGATTACCATTGATTTCTACGTAATCTGGTACCCCGTCGCCATCGCTGTCCGTAAAATCTTTAGGATCGTTTGGATTAGTAGGAGGGTTACTATTAATTTCAACATAATCAGGTACCCCGTCGCCATCGCTGTCCGCAAAATCGTTTGGATCATTTGGATTGGTAGCTGGTTGTCCATTAATTTCAACATAATCAGGTACGCCGTCGCCATCGCTATCCTTAAAATCTTTAGGGTCGTTAGGATTGGTAGCAGGATTACCATTGATTTCTACGTAATCTGGTACCCCGTCGCCATCACTGTCCGTAAAATCTTTAGGATCGTTTGGATTAGTAGGAGGGTTACTATTAATTTCAACATAATCAGGTACCCCGTCGCCATCGCTGTCCGCAAAATCGTTTGGATCATTTGGATTGGTAGCTGGTTGTCCATTTATTTCTACATAATCTGGAACACCGTCACCGTCGCTGTCCGCAAAATCACTTGGATCATTTGGATCGCTTTTTGGAATTCCATTGGCCTCTACGAAATCTGGAACACCATCCCCATCACTATCGGCAAAATCGCTAGGATCATTTGGATCTGTAGCAGGATTACCAGTCAGCTCTATAAAATCTGGTACGCCATCGCCATCGGTATCCACCCCAAAGTCTTCAACATAGTCTGGAATACCATCCCCATCCCTATCAGTAAAGTCATTGATGTTATTGGGGTCGCTAGGGGGTGAGGTGTTATTCTCTACATAATCTGGAACCCCATCACCATCGGTGTCAGTATAGTCATTAGGATCTGTGGGATCCGTGGGGGGCAACGAATTGATTTCCACAAAATCTGGCACCCCGTCCCCATCTGTATCCGTTTCGTCCGTAGACACTTTTGCCAAAGTAAACACCCCATAATTTCCTAAAGGGGAGGTCGTCGTAACCGACTGATTTTCAATATTTATAACACTACCTTCCGCTACCCATGCACTTCTTACGGTATCCCACCTTACAATATGTATGTCCGAAGAGTCCCCGCTCAATAGTTCTGTTGGAGTGGTGTTGGAGTCCCATCGCAAGGTGAGACTTACGCTTCCTGTGCCCTGAGTTCTCTCTAACGTCCAGTATTCTACATCATTTATAAACCCTATGATCCCCAAATACACATTATGGGGGTAATCAACATTGCTATTTTCCAGTTTGTAACGGCTTGCAAAGACCGTATTGGAAGCATTTGTTTCAGAGATTGAAAGGTTTCTGTAGAAACCACCATCGCCTATTGGAAATGTAAAGCCAGAATCCCCTTCTTTTAGAACGGTCCCGTCCACATAACTATCCATGGAAGTACCAGTATGACTTGCCGTTGGACCAAAAAGAAAATTCCCTTGAAGATCATTATTCTTAACAATACCTTGTATAAAATCTGCATTATTAACAATCCTTATTGCGGTATTTACTTTAAAGGCCTCGGGCCCGGATGGGTTATTGAAGGCCACGTTATAGAAATTATTGGCACCATTTCCCGATAAATGCTGCATGTTTTTCCCTAAAAATCGGGCGGTCCCACCTATAGGCGCAAGAAAGGAAAAATTGCCTTCGTTGTTATAATCGCCATAAAACTGGAAATCTCCGTTATTATTTACGGTGCCAGTGTCCGTATTACTGAAGTGAGATAGGGAGACGATCTGGGTACCAGGTAGCGCGGTCATTTCCCCGGTATTGGTCACTTGGGCCTGTACGCACAGTACCCCCATGATCAGTAGCCCTCCTATGAGCTTTTTTAATTGATCCATTTTTTTGATTTTCAGTTTATAGGCATAATAGTTATTTGTGCTATCCAAGATTAATAGGTATCTACTATAGTATATAGTTGGTAGGCACGGTTTTTGGGTCTAGTCTCACTATCTCCCCCCCCGGTAATGATGTGGTTGTGATTACCAGCATACCCCGTATCTTGATTATTACTTCTTCCATCTCCATTTACAAGTACAGTATCCCCTGAGGTTGCACTGGACCCCCTGATTTCAGTGGCTGTATCGCCGTAAACTATATGTCTATGATTACCGGTGGTATCTGTAGTGAAATTTGTAGTTGGTCTAGCCGTAGCATTGTTCTGGAAGCTTCCCTCAGCAGCTGCATTACCCCCGGTATTTCTTAGGAACATACCCTCAACATCGGCCGGAAAGACAATGTTGTTGCCTGAGATAAACTCTGGGTACTGTGCCGCCCACAGGGGGTAAGTAATTTTACCATTGATTATGGTGCCAGGCTTAACCTCCAAATAACCATCGGCCCTTGACCTCCCAGATTTAGCGAATACAAACTCCCCAATTCTCTTTGAAGTTGGTGCGGTTGCCCATTCCGGTGCGGTACCGGTAGCATTCATCTTTAAAAATTGACCGGCAGATCCTTTTGGGAAATCTACCCAGTCTGTACCATTGTTATAAAGCATGGAACCTTGCGCCTCTCCTTCAATCTGTATCTTTTTTCCGTCCACTGCATTGTCGGCAATTTTTTCCGTTGTAATATTTTGATCGGCAATCTTCGTCGTTGTTATATTCTGGTCGGCTATTTTAACGGTGGTTATCCCCAAGTCCTTCACCTGTACCCCGTTGGTAGGATCTACTACAATAGTGGCACCATCAACCTTTACTTCCAAATCCATTGCGATTAAAGCGGCATCGTTGGCAACCCCTGTGATGGAACCGTTGGTGGAGGTAACATCCGCTCCTA
>NZ_JBMDWE010000034.1:0-39289 GCF_053579655.1 Gelidibacter sp.
AAACAATAATATTCCTTACTTACTTCGTCCAGATGCGTTTAGTCAGGCGACTTCAAGCAACACTGTGTATGTACATCATTTCCTAAATCATTTAATTGAAAAAAAAATAGAATTACCAGATGCATTGTTAATTTTACAACCCACTGATCCTGTTCGGAAGCACACCTTCTTAAAAGATATTATTCAATTATACCAAACTGAATCTGCGGATTGCGTGTTTACTGTTGTCAGATGTAAAACAAAAATGGGACGAATTATTGACGGTGTCTTTACGCCTTTCAATTATCAATTTGAACAACGTTTTCAGGATATGGAATCCTACTTTGAGGAAAATGGGATGTTTTATTTAATTAATGTTAATTCTTTCCTGAAAAACAATTCTTTTTTCGGAACAACAAATTTACCATACGAAATCCCAGAGCAATATAAAAACATGGATATTGACACTAAACTAGAATTAGATATTGCTGAATTCATTTTTAAAAACTTGGAGAAAAATAAAGGAAGTGAAAAAACAAAGAAATATTAATTAGAACGGTTGAGGTTTCTCATATGTACGAATTAAATTTATTTTTCATTAAAGTCTTTTTGATTTTATCAAAGATATCCTCAAACTTTTTTTGTTGTGCCAAAAGTGTTTTTAGAATCATCCTCAGTAGCCTGTATCCTTTCAATCGCATTGGCTTCAGTGCTTTGTGTTATATCATCAACAGTACAAGAAACGATTAAGTTAGAGAATAAGGTTAAAATCGAAATACTTTTTAAGATAAACTCATCAATAACTAAAGGAGCAGTCTTACTTTTTGTATAGGCGAACCTTACCAGCACCAACTTAACCTTTTGTAATTTTAATTAAAAAAGAAGCAGTCTGTTTTATAAAATGGAAATAGGCTAAATTATACAAAGTTGAATTATGGATAATTGTTACTCGTCTACCAATTCCACCATATCCCTTTTCCAATAGTATTTGGAGGTTATTTGGTAAAGTTCTTCGCGATGTTTGAACAGAGAGACATTCAAAATAAAAAAAACTCCAATTCAATCCTTTTTCAGCTCATCCTTAGCATTTAACATCTTCTGCAAATCAATCATATCCTTACTTAGTTTCTCCTCCAATACACGCGCATAAATTTGGGTTGTTGATACTTTCAAATGACCTAATAATTTAGACACCGTCTCTATAGGCACACCATTACTTAAGGTAACGGTTGTGGCAAAGGTATGGCGAGCCATATGAAAGGTGAGATTTTTTCTAATTCCAACCACTGATGCAATTTCTTTAAGATACAAATTGATTTTCACATTGCTAACTACGGGAAATAAGGTTTCTGTGAGGACAGCCATAGGATGATTATCATATTTTTCCAAGAGAAATTTCGCCTTATCTAGTAAAGGTACTTTTACTTTTGTTTTAGTTTTTTGACGATGCGTAACAATCCAATTATTACCATCCATACCCTCTAAAACATGTTTTGATTTAAGAGTTCTGATATCAGCATAACTGATCCCGGTATAGCAGCTGAAAAGAAAAACATCCCGTACTCTTTCTAGTCGTCCAATAGGAAATTCGTAGGTTTCAAGATTTGAAAGTTCATTTGTCGTTAAAAAATCACGTTCCTTCTTTTCATAGCTCATTTTCCAGCGTCTGAATGGATCATTATCTAACCATTCCAAATGATAGGACAGCGTAACCATTTTACGAAGCCTTTGAAGGTGTTTCATGACCGTATTATGCCCCATTTCCCTATCGTGACCTTTTGGATAATAAGCGTGAAGAAAACGTTCAAAATCACAAATAAATTTATAATCCAATTGTTTTAAGAAAACATCAGCTGTTCTTCGATCCTTTAAAAGAAACTTCCTAAGATATTCTTCAGTAACACCATAATTTCTGATGGATCCAGCGGCGTGTGTATTTTCTATTTTTTTGGAATGGTAATCAATAAGTTCCAATAATGTTTTGGAACTCCCATCTTCACCAAAGTATAGGGATTTAATTTTTTCAGCGGTAATCACTTCGTCTTGATATTTCAAGTCTTGATAGATTTGAAAGAGTCGCGTTTTTACTTCATGGAAATATTGATTAATATGTTTCGCATCATTCGTATTGCCACGCAAAATCTGAGTTTTTGAATCCCATGAATTAATAGGCACTCGTCTTTTGAGACTTAAATTAACTCGTTTTTGATTTACTGTGATTCTCGCATAAACTAATGCTAAGTTGTTTTTGGCATTTTGGGCATCGGCCCAAAATCGGATGGAAAATGTTTTTGTGGTACGCATAATTATCGTCTTTTAGTTAAACTATTTCTCTAAGACGAAAGTCAATCAATAATGTAAGTTACTACTTAAATGGTAGCTGAACTACCATTTTAAAAAGAAACTACCTTTTAACTACCATATGCAATCAAATCATATCAAATTAAATGAACCCATAAAAACCTAAAAACCAAGCGAATCCTACGGATTGCTTGGTTTTGATACCATTTACAAATGGTAAAAGTGACCACGAAGGGATTCAAACCCCCGACCGCTGGAGCCGAAATCCAGTGCTCTATTCAGCTGAGCTACGTGGCCATTAATTCCTGCGTAAGCAGGAATCTCTTATTTAGGCTAATTTAGCCTTTACTATCATTGAAATCGTTTTACCATCCGCTTTTCCTGCGAGTTGCTGATTGACGATTCCCATGACTTTACCCATGTCTTTCATTCCCTCTGCTCCTGTACTTGCAATAGTTTCAACGACTACTTTTTCTATTTCTTCTTCAGTTAACTGTGTTGGTAAAAACTGACTGATGACTTCCGCTTGAATCAATTCTGGTTCGGCCAAATCATTTCTGTTTTGTTCCATGTAAATAGCAGCGCTATCCTTACGTTGCTTAACCAATTTTGACAAAATTTTAATCTCCTGTTCTTCAGAAATATCTTCCTTGGAACCGGTTTCTGTTTGAGCTAACAGTATTTCAGATTTAATCGCTCGCAAAGCTGCTAAAGCTTCTTGATCTTTACTCTTCATTGCTGCTTTTAACGCAGTCATTAAATCTTCCTGTAAACTCATGGTTGTATTATTTTTGATGCTGCGAAGATAACAAAAAGTAAGGAGTGTTTGGTTAGTGAATTACAAGATAAATTGAAATTAATTTAGTTGATGTCAATAAAAGATCAAAGACCACTACGCTTATAGAATCAAGAACAAAGACTAATTCGCAATTTAATGAGAATATTGATTGTGCAGGTTGCAATAAGAAAGTAATAAAATGTTTGGGAGGCATTTTTAAATGCTACTCATTTGAAAACTGAAACTAAATTTAAATCCACATTAAGGCTATAGACTCTATGCTGATTAACTCGCTTTAAATTTCGCCTATCACATCTCACACAAATAAAAATAGAATTAACCACTCTAAACTAAGCAATCAACACAAGTCAACCCAATAGATCCCTGCATTCTCAGGAATGCAAAACCCGAAAAGCGGTCATGCTTTTCGGGTTTTATAAAGTGCGAAATACAACGTTAAATCTGCTATTAATCTACGTTATCGTGTAAAAATGAATTATTACTTCGCAGCTGAATATCATCATTGTCATCAGTACCCACTGACATTCTTGACGCTCTGATCTCAGAAGAATATTTGTTATCCTCTAAATTAACACCTTGGCGTTTATATGCAGGCTCTTTTTCAATTTCATCAACTTTAGCTGAACTGAATTTGTAGTTAAAGTCTTTCATTTTACGTCTTCTGATATCAGCACGATCCTTTAACATATCAGAAATTGGACTGTTCATAGGATCGATTTCTTCTGGAGAAATTGATTCTTCTTGAGTTGAAATGACTCTTCTCTCAAACACAACGTCTTCTTCAATAACTGGTTGTTGTTTGGTCTTTGTTTTATTAATTGAAGACTCATGCGTCATAAAATCATCAAGCGCATAGCGTTTTTCGCCATTTGCATCCGCTTCAGTGACCGATATAATTTCAATATGATCATTGACCTTCATGTCTCTTGTATGGTCGTCCAAATCAAAGAGAATTTTGTTTTCATCTTTTGGAGTTTCTTCAGGTTTTCTGTTGAATAAAGGCAAATCGAAAGAAAAGGTGAATTGCTCCTCTTCTTCAAAAATCGCCCTTTTTGGTGCTTCTGCCTTTACAGGTTGAACAGGAGTAATTATAAAATCATCTTCGTCAACGCTATCCAAGACTTCATCATAAACTACATTGAGATTTCTGATAAACTCATTGGTCGGGATCAAACCCATTTTAGGCTCCTTTTTAACCTCCTCTTCTACTAAAGTATGAATCGTGACTTTTTCAACTTCTTTTTCAAGAACGATTTCTGGTGTTATAATAGCCGGCTCGCGTTCTTTAACTTTAACCTCATTGTTATCATCTCCCAAAGCGTGAATGACCTTTTTAGTCTCGGTATTAGAGATTTCGTTTTGCTGTTCAACATCGAAACCCGTAGCGATGATAGTTACAGCGATAGCCTCTTCCAATGATTCATCTTCCCCTACACCCATAATAATGTTTGCACCGTGTCCTGCTTCATTTTGGATATGGTCATTGATTTCTCCAATTTCATCAATAGTAATTTCATGGGCACCAGAAACGATGAGCAACAATACGTTTTTGGCTCCAGTAATTTTATTATCATTTAATAATGGCGAATCTAAAGCTTTCATGATGGCTTCCTGAGCACGTGATTTACCAGATGCTGTCGCAGATCCCATAATGGCCGTTCCACTATTACTCAAAACAGTTTTAGCATCACGTAAGTCAATATTTTGGGTATAGTGATGTGTGATCACTTCCGCAATACCTTTTGAAGCGGTCGATAATACTTCGTCAGCTTTAGAGAAACCTGCTTTAAAACCTAGGTTGCCATAAACTTCACGTAGTTTATTATTGTTGATGACCACTAAGGAATCGCAATGATTTCTTAAAGTTTCAATCCCTTTTTGAGCTTGTTCATTTCTCGTTTTTCCTTCAAAAAGAAAGGGCATCGTGACAATACCAACGGTCAAAATTTCCAGCTCCTTGGCAACTTTAGCGATGACAGGTGCTGCTCCAGTTCCAGTACCTCCACCCATTCCTGCCGTAATGAACACCATTTTTGTATTGGTATCCAACATTCTGCGGATATCCTCTAAACTCTCAAGTGCTGCTTGCTCGCCCACTTCTGGATTAGCTCCGGCACCAAGACCTTCAGTTAAATTGACACCTAACTGGATTTTGTTTGGTACGCCACTATTTTGAAGGGCCTGTGAATCAGTATTACAGATGACAAAGTCAACGCCTTTAATTCCTTGTTGAAACATGTGGTTAATGGCATTGCTTCCGCCGCCGCCAACTCCTATCACTTTAATGACGTTCGATTGGTTTTTTGGCAAATCGAATGCGATGTTTCCAAATTCATTTATATTGCTCATAATGTTTTGGGTTTTTCTGGATTCTTAATTAATATTTATTTATTGAGACAGATAATTATCTGTATCTATTTTGATTTGTTGAGACAGATAATTATCTGTCTCTACGTAATTATTCCGCGTTATCTAAAAAATCTTTGACACGTTCGGTCAATTTATCTAAAAATGATCGACGTTCTTTTTTTGGTAATAACATCGGTTCTTCCTCTTCAACTTCGGTTGATGGCGATGCTACAATCTCTTCAGCTGCTTCTTCGGCTGCCTTTTCAATGCGTTTACGCTCTTGACGCTTTAATCCGTCCATCACTAAACCAACTGCCGTCGCATACAACGGGCTCGCAATTTCCTCATCACTATCGCCTGCTAAATGCTCATTCGGGAAACCTATTCTGGTGTCCATTCCGGTAATATATTCTACCAACTGTTTTAAATGCTTCAGCTGTGCGCCTCCTCCTGTCAGTACAATGCCAGCAATCAATTTCTTTTTTTGTTCTTCGTGTCCGTAATTTTTTATTTCAACATACACCTGCTCTACAATTTCTACAACACGCGCATGAATGATTTTTGATAGGTTTTTAAGGGTAATTTCCTTTGGTTCCCGTCCTCTTAATCCAGGGATTGAAACAATCTCATTGTCCTTATTTTCTCCTGGCCATGCGGAACCAAATTTTATTTTTAATAATTCGGCTTGCTTTTCTATGATGGAACAACCTTCC
The DNA here is from genome assembly GCF_053579655.1 of Gelidibacter sp. NCBI lineage: Bacteria > Pseudomonadati > Bacteroidota > Flavobacteriia > Flavobacteriales > Flavobacteriaceae > Gelidibacter > Gelidibacter sp. The sequence continues at coordinate 6,142 of NZ_JBMDWE010000034.1, forward strand.
TTGATATCTTCAGTAATCACATTACCTCCAAATGGAATGACTGCGGTATGACGAATAATGCCGTCTTTAAAAACTGCTAAATCCGTGGTACCGCCTCCTATATCAATCAAAGCCACACCTGCTTCTTTTTCTTCCTGGCTTAATACGGCGTTTGCTGATGCTAACGGCTCCAAAGTGATACCTTCCAACTCCAAGCCTGCACTTTTTACGCAGCGACCAATATTTCTGATGGATGACACTTGACCAACAACCACGTGGAAATTAGCTTCCAATCGACCGCCATACATTCCGATAGGCTCTTTAATTTCTGCCTGTCCATCAATTTTATATTCCTGTGGCAATACATGAATAATCTCTTCACCAGGAAGCATTACTAACTTGTGCACTTGATTGATTAATCGATCAATATCTTCATCATCAATAACCAATTCAGAATTAGGTCGTGTGATATAATCACTATGCTGTAAACTTCTGATATGCTGACCTGCGATACCTACGGTCACTTCCTCTATTTTCAATCCACTCTCGGCTTCAGCTTCCTGAACAGCTTGCTGAATGGACTGAATGGTTTGCGTGATATTATTGACAACGCCTCTATGTACTCCTAAACTTTTAGCTCTTCCAATTCCTAAAATTTCGGCTTTGCCATATTCATTTTTACGACCGATCATAGCCACAATCTTTGTGGTCCCTACATCTAATCCTACTGAAATTTTATTATTTTCCATCCTCTACTTTTTGGTACATATGACCTGTTTATCAAATCTTAAATTAACAACACTGTAAGTATTCAAAGTGCTATCTTTCATAGCTTTTTGATAGAAAGCCTTAAGATTATTTATTTTTTTATCCAATTTGTCCAACGAACCTAACTGTATTCTAAAATCATTTAATCTAAATCTTAGATCAATGCTTCCATTTTCATTCTGATGAATTTCGGTAACGTGCGTTTTTAAAAACTCATCACTTTGAACCTTTTTAGCTACTGTGAACACATTATACAATTCATTTTTAACCACAAATCCCGTAACCAATGGGACGCGTGACGTGTAATTTGTTGATAACGGCATGTAGGAACCGACATCATCGATATAGTAAGATGCATTTGTACTTACTCGAGCAATAGGTTTCTTTTGCTCAATTTCAGCGACCAATGTGCCATCAACAGTGATGTATACTTGGGCTCGCTTAATCATGACGTTGGCGTTCAGGGCAGATTCCAAGTCGTTCAAATCTATCATTTCTTTGGCCGTATTTGTAACACTTTGTTGATTTTGTATTAACAACTTACTAACAGCCTCATGCGTGATAAATAAATTCTCATCGCCCAAAAATTTGATATTGGGTTCGCTCACTTTTCTGACGGAATTCCTCGCGGAGGAAAACGCAAAAAGAAAGACTACCAATATCAGTAACCCAATTATTTTTATATAGTTATAATTTATTTTCAAGACTTAAAGCTTGTTTTATATATTTTACTTGTTCTCCAATATCTCCAGCACCAATAGTTAAAATAACAGGTGCATTTGATGCTTTTATTTCTGAAATCAACTCCGATTTCTGGATCAATTTTTTGTTTTGATTTTCGATTTTTGTCAATAACCATTCTGACGTAATACCGTCTATTGGCAATTCTCTTGCAGGATAAATATCTAGCAATAACAACTCGTCAAATTGCGAGAGACTTTTTGCAAACTCATCTGCAAAATCGCGTGTTCTACTAAACAAATGCGGTTGAAAAATAGCCAACACTTTTTTATTCGGATACATTTCCCGAACCGCTTGATGCACGGCATTGATTTCTTCTGGATGATGTGCATAATCATCGATAAACACTAAATCATCCGTTTTAATCTGATAGGTAAAGCGTCGTCTAACTCCTGAATAAGATGCTAAGGCGTTGGCGAGCTGCTGGTGAGGGAGACCATATTCTACAGACATCGCCAAGGCCATTATTGCATTCGACAGATTATGTCTTCCAGGTAGGTTAAATTTAAAATTTTGTAGCGTTTGGTTTGGCGTTTTTAGGTCAAACTCATAACTGCCATTGATGATCCTTATGTTTTGCGCTGAATAATCGGCGTCATCTTCTATTCCGTAAGTAATTCCTTCAATCGGCAAGCCATTCTTCACAAACAACTTCCCGTTTGGTTTTAATTTTTTAGTGAATTCAACGAATGATTTTTTAAGTTCCTCAGCTTCACCATAAATGTCAAGATGATCAGCATCCATTGAGGTCAACCCGGCCATATCTGGCGATAAGGTTAAAAACGAACGATCATATTCATCAGCCTCAACCACCGTAACTTCAGTGCCATTTAGGATGAAGTTGGAATCGTAATTCTCACTCACACCGCCTAAAAATGCTGTTACAGGAACATTACATTCATATAACAAATGCCCCAAAATACTAGTTGTGGTCGTTTTACCATGAGTTCCGGCGACCGCCAAACAAAAGGTGTCTCTGGTAATTTCCCCAAGAACTGCAGAACGTTTTAGGACTTCAAAATTTTGATCTTTGAAATAATTAAACTCCGCATGACCTTTAGGAATTGCAGGCGTGTAAACAATCAACGTATCATCAACATTCAAGAACTCAGCTGGAATTGCAGCAACGGAATCTTCAAAATGAACTTTAACCCCAAGATCCTCAAGTGCGTTTGTGATGTCTGTTTTGGTTTTATCATAACCCGCCACAGATTTCCCATTCGCCACAAAATAACGTGCAAGGGCACTCATTCCGATGCCTCCGATGCCGATGAAATAGACGTTATTTATTGTTTTTAAATTCACTGTTTGTTGTTTGTTGTTTAATTTGAACTTCGTTATTCGTTATTCGTTATTCGTTATTCGTTATTCTCTTAATACTTTATACTTAATGCTTCTTCAACAACTTCTCCACCTCATCCACAATATCTTTTGTAGCGTTGATAAGGGCCAATTTTTTTATATTTTCACTCAACTTCTGTTGTTTTTCAGCTGATTTTACTAATTGTGAAAATCGGTTTTCGAAATCGACATCTAAATCTGCTTCCTTTATCAACAAAGCAGCATCCTTATCAACAATGGCCATGGCATTCTTAGTTTGATGATCTTCGGCTACATTGGGCGAAGGAATGAATATTACCGGTTTTCCTACCACACATAATTCCGAAACCGAACTCGCTCCTGCCCTAGAAATGATAAAATCTGCGGCAGCGTAAGCCAAATCCATGGTGTTTAAAAAAGCATGGACTTGAACATTTTCATAAGAATTATATTTCTTATAGGTTTCGTAATACAACTTTCCACATTGCCAAATCACTTGCACATTTTGAGTTTGGAAAAACTCCAATTCTTTTTCAATCAGTTCATTGATGCGTTTGGCACCCAAACTACCACCCAAAACCAACAAGGTGTATTTGCCATGCTTCTGATTAAATACATCCTTTCCTTCAATTGTTTTATTATCAATTTGCAACAAATCCTGACGGATAGGATTTCCTGTTTTTATTAATTTATCCTTCGGAAAAAAACGCTCCAATCCATCGTAAGCCACACAAATTTTATTAACTTTTTTGGCCAATAATTTATTGGTAATGCCTGGAAAAGAGTTTTGCTCCTGAATCAAACACGGAATACCTTTGGAAGCCGCAACCTGCAATAATGGTCCGCTGGCAAATCCACCGGTTCCGATGGCAACATCTGGTTGAAATGTTTTAACAATCTTTCGCGCTCGCATTAAGCTAACGACCAACTTGGCTGGAAAAACAAGGTTCTTAAGCGTCAACTTACGCTGAATTCCAGTAATCCATAGCCCTTCAATCTTATAACCAGCTTGTGGCACTTTTTCCATCTCCATGCGATCCAACGCTCCCACAAAAAGAAACTCTGCGTCAGGAAAGCGCATTTTCAACTCATTGGCAATAGCAATCGCAGGATAGATATGACCTCCTGTACCGCCTCCTGAGAGAATTATTTTATATGTTTCTTTTTTAACCACTATATTTTTAAAATTCCAATAGTTTAAATTCCAAATTCCAATTCGATTTAACTTCAAGCTTCTATAACGCTAGATACTTACAACTTATATCGCTTCACTTAATATTTCCAAAGGATTATCTAATTCCTCTTCTTGTTCCTTTAACTCTTCTCTTTTGGCACTCACACTTAAAATCATTCCGAAAGCCAAACAGGTCATCCAAATGGACGTACCACCACTACTGATAAGTGGTAGTGTTTGCCCCGTTACCGGAAATAACTCAACAGCAACAGCCATATTAATGAACGCCTGAAAAACGATAGGCAAGCCAACTCCAAGCACGACTAATTTACCAAAAACGGTATCGGATTTTTGGGCGACGATCACAATCCTGAACAACATCCAACAATACATTACCAAAATAACCAAGCCTCCAACTAGGCCGTACTCTTCAACGATAATTGCAAAAATAAAATCTGAGGAGGATTGTGGCAAAAAGTTTTTTTGAACACTTCCCCCAGGCCCTAATCCGATATATTTTCCGGTTGCAATCGCAATCTTCGCTTTTTCAATTTGATAATCGGCTTCTGTATCTTCTCCATTTGAAAAGTTCTCTACACGACTGATCCAAGTGTCCACACGGTTGGGCATCGCCTCAGGAAATGCCTTTGCGGTCAAAACAAATAATACCAAAAACAACACCCCGGCGCCAACAATTATTGCCAAATAACGAATCGGATAACCCCCAATAAAGGCTAACACCATGACCATGGCGAACATAATCGCCGCGGTTGAAAAGTTGGCCGGAAGGATCAGTATCAACACCAGAAAAACTGGAATCCATAACGGCAAAATTGATTCTTTAAATGAAATTTCCCTATCCTGGATTTTTGATAAATAGCGTGCCACATATACCATCAACACCACAGCAGCAAACGTCGACGTCTGAAACGACATCCCAATAATCGGAATCTGAATCCATCGGCTCGCATTGGCACCATCAATGGTAGTGCCTTGAAACATGGTCATGATCAATAAAATCAATACGACTGGCATCATGACGAGCGACAAACCTCTAAAATAACGGTAAGGAATGCGATGCACGCCATACATTATAGTGAAGCCCAGAAATAGATGCATAAAGTGTTTTATAAAAAACGAAAATGTACTTCCCGAATTAGCTGTATATGCCAAATTACTGGAAGAACTGTACACAGGAAGGAATGAGAAAATTGCCAGCAATGCGACAATTGACCAAATCAAACGATCCCCCTTTATGTTGTTGAAAACACTTTGCACTTTTTCTTCTTTTTATAAGCTTCTTACAGCATTCTTAAATTGACGACCTCTATCCTCGTAACTTTCAAACAAATCAAAACTTGCACACGCTGGCGACAACAATACAGAATCACCAGACTCCGCTAATTTGTATGCGATTTTTACCGCTTCGGTCATATATTCGGTTTCAACAATGACATCCACCATTTTCCCGAAAGTTTTCAGTAATTTTTCATTGTCCACACCCAGACAGATAATGGCTTTGACCTTTTCATTGATAAATGGAAACAACTCTTTATAATCATTCCCTTTATCAACACCTCCAACAATCCAAATGGTTGGCGTATCCATACTTTCTAAAGCAAAATAGGTAGCATTAACGTTGGTAGCCTTTGAATCATTGATGTATCTGACCTTATTGATTTTCAAAACCTCTTCCAAACGATGCTCTACACCTTGAAAATTCTCCAAGCTTTCACGAATCGTTTGTTTTCTTATTTTTAATAAATGCGCTACGGTTGAAGCAGCCATTTGATTCTTAATATTGTGTTTGCCTTCTAAGGCTAAATTTGTTGTTGACATAATAATTTGATTGTTATCTATCGTTATTTTTATTTCATCTTGGTCCAAATACGCGCCATTTTCGATGGTTTTCGTTAATGAAAACGGCAATAATGTGGATTGAATTTTATGTGATTTGAGCCAGTCCACTATAACTTCATCATCTGCATCATAAATCAGATAATCATCTTTGGTTTGATTCAGAACTATTCTGAATTTCGAATCGATATAGTTTTCAAACTTATAATCATAGCGATCCAAATGATCTGGTGTGATGTTCAACAAAACGGCGATATGTGGTTTAAAATCTACAATACCATCTAACTGAAAACTGCTAATCTCAAGCACATAGTTTGGATAATCATGTTCCAAAATCTGTTGCGCAAAACTTTTCCCGATGTTTCCAGACAAACCAACCTCCAACTCTTGTTTTAAAATATGATGGATTAAGGTTGCTGTTGTGGTCTTGCCGTTCGTTCCTGTAACTCCTACAATCGTTGCATTGGTAAATTTCGATGCAAATTCAATTTCAGAAACCACTTGTATTCCTTTCTCTCTAATTTGCTTAACCAAAGCCACTTTATCAGGTATTCCTGGACTTTTCATCACGATGTCGGCATTCAGAATCTTGGCCTCCGTATGCTGCTCATCTTCAAATTCAATTTCATTATGTATAAGAACTTCTTTGTAATTATCTTTAATTTTTCCTTTATCTGAAAGGAACACTTCATAACCTTTTGCCTTTGCTAAAAGCGCTGTGCCTACGCCGCTTTCTCCTCCTCCTAATATGACTAGCCTCTTCATTTACGATATTAGATTTACGAGTTACGATTCCGGTTTCGGATTGTTTTGATTGATGCAACTACTATTGATAATATCTCATTTGCTTCTGCATGCAATCTCTTCATTTCATCCACTTCTCTATTAGAAACATCTAAAAGTAATTCGATGAAATACATGCTTTCATCTGCTTCTTCCTCAACTATTTTCAACTTGTTCAAAAAGTCAGCGTCAGATTTTGCTCTACATGCTGCCCTATAATTTGCTCCAACCGAACTCGAACATCTTATCAATTGATTACAGTAAGCGTTGTACTCCCTTGTAATTGGAAATTTGGAACAAAGATGCCAGCAGTCTGATGCAAATTTTTTAGTTCTATTTTTAATTATTTCCTTCATTGATATCGTAATTCTTAAATCGTATATCGTAATTCTCTATTATCTAATTTTCAAGGTCACTATCGACACAATGGCCAATAAAATTCCAACAATCCAAAAACGGGTTACGATTTTACTTTCGTGATATCCCGATTTTTGATAATGATGATGCAATGGCGACATCTTAAAAATGCGTCGTCCTTCGCCATATTTCTTTTTGGTATATTTAAACCAACCTACTTGCAGGACCACCGATAAATTCTCAGCTAAAAAGATCCCACACAACACCGGAATTAACCATTCTTTTCGAACAGCAATCGCAATGACCGCAATGACTCCACCGATAGTTAAACTTCCTGTATCTCCCATAAAAACAGATGCCGGATAACTATTGTACCATAGAAATCCAACAAGCGCCCCCACAAACGCGGCGATATAAATAGTGATTTCTTCTACCCTTGGGATGTACATAATGTTGAGATATTCAGAAAAAATGATATTTCCTGAAACCCAAGCAAAAATCCCCAAGGTGAGCACAATTATGGCTGACGTTCCTGCAGCCAATCCATCAATTCCATCCGTTAAATTAGCACCGTTGGACACCGCTGTAATAATGAAAATCGTCACTAAAATAAAAATAACCCAGGTATACTTTTCAAGACCTGGACTGATCCAAGTCACTAAATGAGCGTAATCAAATTCATTTTTCTTGACAAATGGAATGGTTGTTTTAGTTGATTTCTCTTCAGCTTTAAACAATTTGGAGGCTTCCACATTTGGATTTGCTGCCAAAACCTCCTTTTGTTGGGCAATTGGCAATTTCTCCTTAATGGTCACATTTTGGTTGAAATACAGAGTGGCACCCACAATAATTCCCAAACCAACTTGTCCTAAAACTTTAAATCGTCCTTTTAAGCCTTCTTTGTCCTGCTTGAATTTTTTAATATAGTCATCCAAAAAACCAATAGCACCCATCCAAATCGTGGTCACAATCAACAGGATAATATAGATATTATCAATTTTGGCAAACAATATCACAGGAATCAAGGTAGCAATGATGATGATGATTCCACCCATGGTTGGCGTTCCAGCCTTTTCAACCTGCCCTTCCAATCCTAAATCTCTAATGGACTCTCCTACTTGTTGCCTTTGCAAAAACCCAATAATGCGCTTACCGTAAATTGTTGAAATAAGCAACGACATGATAATCGCCATGGCCGCCCTAAAAGAGATAAATCCGAATAGGGAAGATCCGGGAAAATCAAAGTGTTGTTTCAAATATTCAAAGAGGTAATAGAGCATCTAGATTATGGATTGTTGATTGTTGATTAAATTGAAATTCGTTATTCGTTATTCGTTATTTCTATTATTTATTATTACTATTCCTTATTCCTTATTCTCTGGGCTTCTTACTTCGTGCTTCCAGCTTGCTACTTCTCCAACTGTTTCAATAACTCCTTCACTATTTTCAAGTCATCAAAGTCACTTTTAACACCTTTAACTTCCTGATAGGTTTCATGGCCTTTGCCGGCGATGAGGATGATATCATTGGGCTGCGCCATTTGGCAAGCGGTTTTAATAGCTTGTTTTCTATCGGTAATCGAAACGGTTTTTTTGAAATTTTGAGGCTCTACCCCTTTTTCAATGTCTGCTATAATCGTTTCAGGAACTTCGCTTCTTGGGTTATCACTTGTGAAAATCACTTTTGTACTTAAAGCAGATGCGATATGCCCCATTTTAGGACGTTTTGTTTTATCGCGATCGCCACCACAGCCAACGACCGTAATTAATTCTTCGTTTTTGGTACGGATACTATTGATGGTTTCCAATACATTCTGCAAAGCATCTGGCGTATGTGCATAATCGACAATGGCCGTTATTTTTTCGTCAGAAATGAAGTATTGAAAACGTCCCGAAACACTTTCCAACTCGCTTATCAAACGTAAATTCTCCACTTTTTCAAGCCCTAACAATTCTGCGGCAGCGTAAATAGCCAAGATATTATAGGCGTTAAAATTGCCAATTAACCGCGTCCAAACTTCATCATTATTAATCTTGAGCAACAGACCCGTAAATTGATTTTCTAGAATCTGCGCTTTATAATCGGCATAGGTTTTTAAAGCGTAAGTATATTTTTTTGCCTTGGTATTTTGTAACATAACCAAGCCGTTCTTATCATCAATATTGACCAATGCAAAAGCATCTTTGGACAAGTTGTCGAAGAATGATTTTTTCACATCTCTATATTCTGCAAAGGTGTTATGATAGTCCAAATGATCATGCGTCAGATTTGTAAAAATCCCGCCTTCAAAATGTAGTCCTTCCGTTCTGTTTTGATGAATCCCATGAGAACTCACTTCCATAAAACAAAATTCGACACCAGCGTCACTCATCAAGCTCAAATACCGGTTGATGGTCAAAGAATCTGGCGTGGTATGAGTTGCTTCATACTCCGTCTTATCCACCATGACTTTTACGGTAGACAATAAACCGACCTTAAATCCTGCTTTTTTGAACAAATGGTACAACAAAGTCGCCACTGTAGTTTTGCCATTAGTACCAGTAACACCAACCAATTTTAGATTGGCTGAAGGGTTATGGTAATAATTAGCAGCCATAAAGGCCAAAGCCTTACTGGCACTTTCGACCTCTATATAAGTAATGTCACTTTGTAAATTTTCTGGCAAGACTTCACATACAATGACAATCGCGCCTTTTTCAATCGCTAAGTCAATATATTGATGCCCATCAGTCAAAGTTCCTTTAATAGCCACAAAAACATCTCCTTGCGTGATATGTCGAGAGTCAAAATCTATCGCGTTCACTGTTACGCTCGTCGTTCCGACAACGGCGTTGATAGTAACCTTATATAATATGTCTTTTAATTGTGCCATTATATATTTAAATAGACTTCTTGATTGCGTTTTATTTTGCTGCCTTTTTCAATGGATTGCTTTTTAATGACGCCCACACCTTCAATTTTCACTTTCAGACCCATATTTTCTAAAAGCGCCAAAGCATCCATCGCTGGCATCCCTCTTACATCGGGCATAATAGTTTTATAAGTTTGAGCCGTGTCATAATAATTTTCGAAATCCTTGTTAACGATGGCGTTTTGGAATTTCAAGGTTTCTACCTCATCAGAAATCGGCGTATCAGTAAATATTTTTTGTGCAATTTTCTTAAACACTGGCCCAGACACGTCACCACCATAATAACCCACACTTTTATCAGGCTCATGAATCACGACGATGCAAGAATACTTTGGATTATCCGCAGGAAAAAACCCAGCGAATGATGAAATATAACTCAGCTTATCTTTATTGGCATAATCCTTTTGGCAGGTTCCCGTTTTTCCCGCCATAGAAAAACTAGGCGAATACAACTTTTTTCCTGTGCCATGCTCCACCACGTTTTCCAATAGTTTTTTGACCTTATCCACGGTTTCCTGAGAACAGATTCTTGGATTAAGAACTTCTTTTTTGAACGGCACGATGGTTTTATCAAACTCGCGCACTTCACGCAAAAATTGTGGCTTTACCATTTCGCCATTATTAGCAATAGCATTATAAAACGTCAAGGTTTGCAACGGTGTAAAAGAAACTCCGTAACCGTAAGCCATCCACTGCAAGGCAATACCGCTCCAACGTCCGTTTTTAATTCGAGGATCCGGAATAATTGGCTCAGGCTCTCCAACAAGCGCTAAATCCAAACGCCTGTTCAAATTCATGGCATACAAACGATCAATAAATTTGCTTGGCTGATCCTTATAAGCCTTATCAATAGCTGCAACGATGGCCGTGTTCGAAGACACTTCAATCGCTTTTGCTAGGGATATTTTACCATAGCCGCCATGTTTAGAATCGCGTACCTTTTTACCATAAAAGCTCAACACGCCTTTTTGCGTATCGAAAACGTCGCTGGTATCAATGACTTTATCCTCTAAAGCCGCAGTTATCGCCATAATCTTAAAAGTAGAACCTGGCTCATGACTTTCGGCAACGGCATAATTTAAACGCTCATAGTAATGGCCATTTGCATTCCGTCCAAGATTTGAGATCGCCTTGATTTCGCCCGTTTTCGTTTCCATAACAATCACAGAACCATGATCGGCCTTATATTTTTCGAGCTGTTCCAATAAAGCATGATGGGCAATGTCCTGAATATTCACATCGATGGTCGTGTACACATCATAGCCATCTTTTGGCTCAATTTCATTATAATCGGTAATCGGCTTCCATTGACCTTGACCGATTTTTTGTTTCATTCTATGACCGTCAGTTCCTCGTAAGTACATTTCGCCAAAAGCACCTTCAATACCTGCTCGTACTACGTGCTCATCTTTATCGATGCGTTCATAACCGATAGAGCGTTGTGCAATGCCACCCATAGGATGCTCGCGCTTTGTAGTTTGCTCTACAATAAGTCCACCTCTAAATGCCCCAAGATTCAATAATGGAAAATTTCGGATGCGCGTATAATCGGTGTAATTGATATTTCTTGCTATAAGGAAGTATCTGTTTTTATTTGCCCTTGCTTTTCGCAGTTCTTGTTCATGATACCCTGAGGATTTTCCTGTGTATTTTGACAAAGAATCACTCAACGGCTTCAAATAGCTCTCAAAAGTTTTAGTGGTCGGCGTCAAGGCATCAAAACGAATGTCATACTTAGGAATTGAAGTTGCCAACAAACTCCCATCGGACGCGTAAACATTGCCACGATTGGCAGGAATTGTTACATTTTTAACCGTGCGCTTTTCAGCCAATTCACGGTATTTATCACCTTGCACCAATTGAATAGTGAGCAATTTGAACACCACAGCAAGCGCAAAGACAAACATGATGCCTGCTACAAAATACAATCGGTTCAATATGTTCTTTTCAGTGTCTGCCACTTATTTCTCTGATTTTACTTTTATTTTTTTTGGCGGATTTGGAGAGGGTGCAATCTCTTTTTCTGCCATTTTTTGAACGATGCCAGACTCCATTTTGAGACGCATCAACTTTGATCTTCCATCCACAAATGCGGAACGCCATTCTTTAACTTCATTATTTAAGCGCGCTATATCATGTACTTTTTGATCGGCACTATGTGAACTCGCAATCATGATAATAGCCAAAACAGAAATAAAAATGATGACTCTCCAATTTTTGAAGGAATCATCGCTGACCAAAAACTTACCTCTTAATATGTGATAAATATTGTTTTTCATTCCCACATTCCTGCGAAGGCAGGAATCTTATTTAATTCAACTTATATCTTTTCAGCAATTCGAAGCTTTGCACTTCGCGCTCTACTGTTTTCTTTTATCTCAGCTTTTGACGGCACAATCAATCCACCAACTTTTTTTAATGGCACTTCAAAATTTCCAAACACATCGCGCTCTGGCTCGCCTTCAAACATCCCATTTCTTATAAAACGCTTTACCAATCGATCTTCCAATGAATGGTATGAAATGCAACTTAAACGACCACCTGTTTTTAACATTTCTGGCGTTTGAATCAGCAATTCCTTTAAAGCTTCAATCTCTTGGTTCACTTCTATGCGAATGGCCTGATAGATTTGCGCCAACACTTTATGCTCATTCTTATGTTTTACAAACTTTTTCAAAACTTCTTTAAGATGCTCGCTTGACTTGATTTCATTTGTCGCGCGTTCTTCAACGATCAACTTTGCCATTGCTGGTGCTTGACGTAATTCGCCATATTGAAAAAGAACATCTCTAATCTGCTCTTCATCATATTTATTGATGACATGAAATGCTGTCAACTGACTATCCTGATTCATTCGCATATCCAAATCAGCTTCAAAGCGCGTTGAAAACCCGCGTTCAGCAACATCAAACTGATGCGAAGACACGCCAAAATCGGCTAAAATCCCATCCACTTCCTTAGCGCCATAAAAACGCACGAAGCGCTTAACGAATCTAAAATTCTCATTGATCAACGTAAAACGAGGATCATCAATCGTATTTAAAAGAGCGTCCTTATCCTGATCAAAAGCGAATAGCTTTCCGTTCGGCCCCAAGCGTCTTAAAATCTCGCGGCTATGACCGCCGCCGCCAAAGGTCACATCAACATACACCCCATCTGGTTTGACATTTAAGCCATCAACCGTCTCCATAAGTAAAACCGGATTATGATATTCCATCTTCGTCATCCTCTTGTCCCATAACCTCCTCAGCCAAATCTGCAAAATCATCGGCCGCATCGTCTATAGCTTGTTCATATTTATCTTTATCCCAGATCTCCACAATATTAATTGCTGAAGACACTACGATATCTTTTGAAATCCCAGAAAACACCATCAAATCCTTAGGGACCAGCAATCTGCCCGTACTATCAACTTCCACAATTTTAACTCCTGCGGTAAACCTTCGGATGAAGTCGTTGTTTTTCTTTTTAAAGCGATTAAGTTTGTTCATTTTTTGCATTAAAGCCTCCCATTCGACCATGGGATACAATTCTAAACAAGGTTGAAAAACCGCTCTTTTTAGAACAAATCCATTTTGAAGCGCAGGCAACAACTGTTTTTTGATCGCAGAAGGCAACATAAGTCTGCCTTTTGCATCTACTTTACATTCGTATGTTCCTATTAATGAGCTCAATTGAATTTGTTTTTGTATCTAACGACCGAGAGTCAAATATATTGAAAATATTACCACCTTTTACCACAATTTACCACTTTTGTTGATAAGTTTACGATTCTGAGCTTAATTTTCGACAAAATGAAGAAAATCAAAATAAATAAAGCCCTGTTTTTGAAGGGATTAAAAAGTGGTAGAAAGTGGACTTTTCGGTTGTAAACAACTTTTCGGAAAGTATTATTTGGAAGAATGTTGAAAAAGAAATAAAATTTCGCTGAAATAACTATATTTGTTTTTTATGCATAACTACCAGCCATTAATGATACACCTCTTAAAAAAAGAAAAGAATTACAGTTATATTGAAGTAGGCGAAGGCAAGCCGATTATTATTCTTCACGGACTAATGGGCGGACTGAGTAATTTTGATGCTGTGGTAAAATACTTTGGAGATAAAGGTTATAAAGTCATCATTCCCGAACTCCCTATTTACACTATGTCTTTATTAAAGACTAATGTTAAAAGCTTTGCTAAATATCTTCATGATTTTATTGAATACAAAGGGCTTGACGATGTTATATTGCTGGGAAATTCCTTAGGTGGACATATTGGTCTCTATCATACAAAGCTTTACCCCGAAAAAGTAAAAGCACTCATTATTACTGGAAGTTCTGGTTTGTATGAAAGCGCCATGGGCGGTGGTTACACTAAACGAGGCGACTATGAAGTGATCAAGAAAAAGGCACAGGATGTTTTTTACGATCCTGCAGTGGCGACCAAAGACATTGTGGATGAAGTTTATGAAACTGTCAATGACCGAAATAAACTGATCAAAACCTTAGCCATTGCGAAAAGTGCGATCCGACATAATATGTCAAAGGATTTGCCTAAGATGGATTTGCCCGTATGCATTATATGGGGGAAAAATGATATTGTCACGCCTCCTGAAGTTGCCGAAGAATTTCATCAACTTTTACCAGATTCTGAATTGCACTGGATCGACAAATGTGGACATGCCGCTATGATGGAGCATCCTGACGAATTTAACGCGATCCTTGCGGAGTGGCTTTTGAAGAGGAATCTTTGAAATTGAAATTGAAGTTGAAGCTCAAGACCGATGACCGATGACCGATGACCGATGACCGATGACCGATGACCGATGACCGATGACAGATGACAGATGACAGATGACAGATGACGGATGACAGATGACGGATGACAGATGACGGATGACCGGGACTGAGGACTGAGGACTGCCGACTGAATACACCTACCACAGCATAAATTCAAAAAACTTTGCGTTCTTTGCGCAATCTTTGCGCCCTTTGCGTTTAAAACCTAATATCATGATCATCAAAACTGCCGAATTTTTAATGAGCAACTCCGAAGTGAGTAAATGCCCTAAAGATATTTTGCCAGAATACGCCTTTATAGGTCGTAGTAATGTGGGCAAATCGTCCTTGATCAACATGCTTACCGATCATAAAAACTTAGCGAAAACATCGGGCAGACCGGGAAAAACACAACTTATCAATCATTTTTTAATCAACAAAAATTGGTTTTTGGTCGATTTACCAGGTTATGGTTACGCTCGTGTTTCAAAATCATCCAAAAAGAAATTCCAGAGATTCATTACTGACTATTTTGAAGAACGTCAACAATTAGCCTTAGCCTTTGTTTTGGTGGACATCCGACATGAGGCTCAAAAAATAGATTTGGAATTCTTGGAATATATGGGAGAAGGTGGGATTCCCTTCTGTATTATTTTTACAAAAGCAGATAAGTTAAAACCAAAAGCCATTGAGCGCAATGTTGCGGCTTATATGGAAAAGCTTCTCGAAACATGGGAAGAAACCCCTAAATACTTTATTACCTCTTCCTCCTCTGCCATTGGACGGGATGAAGTCCTCGCACAAATTGATACTACAAATGATGAAATGAATGCATTGAGAAAGAATTAAATACCACAATACAATCAATCACACATAAAAAAAATGCTCCAAAGTTTGAATCAACTTTGGAGCATTTTTATTATCTAATAGTTTGAAGATTTTACTTCTTTACATTATTGACTACTTTTTTAATATCAGTAGGCCCTCTTAAATCATTCAATACATTGAGTGCTTCTTCCACATAAACATCCTGGCTCAACGCTTTGTGCCAGCGCACACGCTTTTCTTTTAAAGTACTATCAGCAACCATCAACTCATTTTCGTATGGCAAGGAGCTGAAGGTTAAATTCGTTTTATAGTCAGCCAACTTTTCGAACTGCTTAGCCTCATCCTCATTTAATTTCAACGCTGTCTTATAGGTATCATATTTAAGTGAATACATATCCTGATCTCTTATTTTTTTAACCCATTTTGCATTCTCATCAATAAGTTTCAGCTGCTCATTTTTCGCAATGCGAGCATAACTGTTATCGATTGCTGTTTGAAAGCCTGAATTATTGTTCCAAACGGTATAATTGGCAGCATCAATTCTGTCATACGGCAATGGATTTTCCTGATTCTTTTCGCCTAAAGCGATATAACTATAGCGATCTGGAACCACCACATCACTTTTCACGCCTTCCAATTGAGTTGACCCACCATCAATTCTGTAATATTTTTGAATGGTATATTTTAATGCACCCATATCTCCCAATGAATTATTCTTCACCATTCGATTTAAATCCAATACGGTCTGAACTGTTCCTTTTCCAAAGGTTTGTTTACTTCCAATAACTAAAGCACGTTTGTAGTCTTGCATAGCGGCAGCTAAAATTTCAGAGGCCGAAGCCGAATTTTCATTCACCAAAATCACCAATGGACCGTCCCAAGTTATCGCTTTATCTTTGTCTCTCAATACTTCTTTTTGACCGCCCGTAGTTTTAACCTGTACAATTGGACCTTCTTTTATAAATAATCCCGCCATATCGATCACGGTTTGCAAGGATCCTCCGCCATTGTTCCTAAGATCTAATACCAATCCTTCAATGTTTTCTTTTTTCAAGCGTTCGATCTCAAGTTTTACGTCGGTAGCTGCATTTCTTTTGTTGTAATCATCCATACTGACATAAAAACCAGGAAGGTTGATGACGCCAAACTTTTTATTATCCTTGATAACGGTTGATGACTTCGCATAAACCTCTTCTAATTCTACAATATCCCTTGCAATCTTTAAGTCTTCAATAGTCCCATCTACTTTTTTCAAAGTTAAGATGACGCTTGTTCCTTTAGGACCTTTTATCAATTTCACAGCATCTTCCAAACGCATCCCAACAATACTCACTGCAGGCTCACCATTATCTTGCTGTACTTTAAGGATTTGGTCGCCCGCCTCCATTTTATTCTGTTTCCATGCTGGACCACCACTGATGATTTCCATAATGGTCACAACATCCATCTTTTTTTGTAATCTTGCACCAATACCTTCAAATTTTCCAGACATGGCCACATCAAAACGCTCTTTATCTTCCGGAGCGTAGTAAAATGTATGTGGATCAAATTCGGCAACAATGGCATTCAAATAAACGGCAAACCAATCTTCACGATTACGTTCATTGATATAGTCATAAAGCTCATTTAGAGAACTCAAAGTCGTGTTACGTGCCTCTGCCTCTAATTCAGATAATGATTTCATTTCCTTTGGATCTTTTGAATCTTTAGTTTTATCTGATTTCGGAAGCTCCCTCATTTCTGAATCAAGCATTTGATATTCATCATCGGTCATGTTCTTAACTTTATTCTTTGAGGAAATAGTGTTTTCCTGCTGAGAAATCAAATCGTCATAATTGGCAATCGTTGAAAACTTAAGTTGGGTTCTCCAACGGTCACGCATTTCCTTTTTTGAATTGACATAGGCCAATTTCTTGTAATCTGTATTGATATCTTCGTCTACATTGTAATCAAAAGGTTTTGCCAATACATCTTTATACAGGATTTGAGACTCTTCAATACGTTGCAATAAACGCTCGTGGGTCAAATTAAAAAATGACAAATCGTAACTTTTTAACTGGTCATCAATTTGATCTTTATAAGCTTCAAATTCTTTGATGTCTGAAGCATAAAAATAACGTTTAAAAGGATCAAGCTGATCCAAGTACGACGCATAAACCTGCTCAGAAAAATCATCATTTAAGTCTTTAGGACTGTAATGACCTTCTTCAAGAACATAGACAATCAACTGCATTAATAATTTATCCCTATCCGGGTCGTCAAAAGTTTTCTTAGTAAAACTGCACGATGCAAACGCTAGCATCAGCGCCAACAACAAAACCTTATAATTCCTTTTCATGATATCTTTCATATTGTTTTATAGCATTATTTAGAGCATAAGTGCATTAGGCGACTTATTATATTTCACTAAAGTAAAAGAAAAAACCATGCCAATAAAACCAATGCCTACTAATTTTTTGTTAAACCTCCTCAATTAGAGTTATAAGACCTAATTTATGTATTTTAGCAGACTTAAATTAAGTTTGAAAAATGAAGAAAAGACCACTTATTTTAGTGACTAATGATGATGGAATTACAGCACCGGGGCTGAGAACACTAATTGAAGTCATGAAAACCATTGGCGATGTTGTCGTCGTTGCTCCCGATAGTCCACAAAGCGCAATGGGCCATGCCATTACTGTCAACTCGACACTTTATGTTGAAGAAGTACAAATAGATCCTGACGGAACCATTGAATATAGCTGTTCTGGCACCCCTGCCGACTGCGTGAAATTGGCCGTTAAGCAAGTTTTGGGCAGACGACCGGATCTTTGCGTCTCAGGCATCAACCACGGCTCCAACTCCTCCATTAATGTCATTTATTCAGGTACCATGAGTGCTGCTTTGGAAGCCGGCATTGAAGGTATTCCTGCTATTGGGTTTTCACTGTGTGATTATAAATGGAGTGCCAACTTTGAAGCCTGTAAAGGCTTTGTGAAAACCATTACTGAAAATGTATTGAAAAATGGATTGCCAACAGGAGTGGTCCTGAATGTAAACATCCCTAATTTACCTAAAGAAGCGATTAAAGGCATTAAAATATGCCGTCAAGCAAAAGCCAATTGGGAAGAAGAATTTGACAAGCGTACCAACCCGAATGGCCGTGATTACTATTGGTTGGCTGGGAAATTTGTTAATTTAGATCACGGCGAAGATACGGATGAGTGGGCTTTGGAGCATGGTTATGTTTCCGTGGTTCCTGTTCAGTTTGATTTGACCGCCCATCACTGTATTCAAAATTTAAACACTTGGAATTTAAATGATTAAAAAAGAACTATTTATCGGTTTTTTGGTAGGATTAATTGCCAATGCCTTCGGCTTCATTATTGCCATCTTTATTTTCGGAAATGGCGAAAGAATTTCTGACGTTTTCAGACAATCGTTAGCTCAGGGATTTTTCAACAAATTAGTGAGTATTGGCGCCTTGTTAAATCTTGTTGCGTTTTTCCTATTCCTCAAACAAAAACGCGATTATCGTGCGCGAGGTGTTATTTTCGCAACGATAACCGTCACGATTGCCACGTTTTTATTAAATTACAAGTAATAAAAACAGATTAATTCTGATCTGTTTTTAACCCTAATACCGCAATTCACAAAAAATGAAATACTATATCATTGCTGGCGAAGCCTCTGGAGATTTACATGGTGCCAACCTCATGAAGGCATTGCAAAAACAAGACGTGGACGCAGAATTCAGGTTTTGGGGTGGCGATTTGATGCAAGCGGTTAGCCCGACTCTTGTAAAACATTATCGGGAGTTGGCTTTTATGGGCTTTTTGGAAGTGGTCATGAACTTAAAAGCAATCACCAAAAATCTGGCATTTTGCAAAGCTGATATTGAACAATACAATCCAGACGTTCTTATTTTCATTGACTATCCGGGATTTAATTTGCGCATTGCCAAATGGGCGAAGGAAAAAGGATATAAAACCCATTATTATATCTCGCCTCAAATTTGGGCTTGGAAAGAAAACAGGATTCACGCCATCAAACGTGATGTTGACAAGATGTATGTCATATTGCCGTTTGAAAAATCGTTTTATGAAGACAAACATCAATATCCTGTCGAGTTTGTTGGGCACCCGTTGATTGATGCCATTGCAGACAGAGCGCAAGTGAGCGAAACTGAATTTAGGGTCAAACACAAACTTTCTGACAAACCAATCATCGCCCTGCTGCCAGGAAGTAGAAAGCAGGAAATCAGAAAAATGCTTTCCGTTATGCTAAGTGTCGTTAAGGATTTTAAAGACTATCAATTTGTAATTGCAGGCGCACCAAGTCAGGATTACGAATTTTACGGCAGCTTCATCAAAAAGGAAAATGTATCCTTTGTCAATAATGTAACTTATGATCTATTGAGCGTTAGTACAGCTGCTTTGGTAACTTCAGGAACGGCAACTTTGGAAACCGCTTTGTTTAAAGTACCAGAAGTTGTATGCTATAAAGGAAGTTGGTTGTCCTATCAAATCGCAAAACGCATCATCAATTTAAAATACATCTCCTTGGTAAATTTGATAATGGATAAGCCCGTAGTCGTCGAATTAATTCAGGATGATTTCAACACTAAACGTCTAAAAAAGGAACTCCACAACATTCTACAATCTGACAAAAGGGAACAACTTTTTATGGAATATTTTGAATTGGAAAAGCAACTAGGAGGAAAAGGTGCGAGTGAAAAAACGGCACAATTGATTATTAAAGACGTTAAAAAGCATAAAACACAATAATTTTATCGAAAAATTTTATACTTTCGGCAATCAATCAACGTTTAATAAAAACTTTGCTATTGCCAAAATATGGTAATAAGTTTCTATTTGTATAAAAAATTATATTTGGCCTTATGAAAAAGATCGCGCTACTCCTTCTTTTGCTGATCACTTTTAGCAGCTGCAACTCCTCCAAAACATTTGTGACAACCAATTCAAAGAACACTAAAATTGAATCAGATCCAATAAAACTACCGGCAAACCCTACCTTATCCATTGAAACGAGCATTGTCGATTTAACCCCTGTAGAATTAGCACCGATTGATTTAAACATTATAACCGACATCCCAAAAGCCATTGAAACACAAGCCAACCGCATTGTAAATTATGCTTTTGCATTTGATGGCGTCAGATACAAACGAGGCGGTACCACAAAAGAAGGCATGGATTGTTCTGGTTTGGTTGTGACCACTTTTGACAGCGAAAATATTTCTTTGCCAAGAGTATCTCGAGAAATCGCACGTACTGGCAATTCCATTGATCTGAACCAAGTAAGCAAAGGCGATTTATTATTTTTTGCCACACGTAAAAATAGTCGAACCATTAGCCATGTCGGAATTGTGACGACGGTTAAAGATGGTATTGTAGAATTTATCCATGCCAGTACGAGCAGTGGCGTGATCGTTTCTAACATGGCCGAAAAATATTGGAACTACGCCTTTATACAAGCAAGACGAGTTATATAGTGCAAATACCAATTAAACACTTAGTTTTGGGCTAAAAGTTTCCATAATTCCATATTTTACAAAAAAACTAACTTTCTACAGATGAAAAAGATTGCCCTACTCCTTCTTTTAGTAATCACTTTTAGCAGCTGCAGGTCGTCTAAACGGACTGTGACTACCAAATCAAAGACCGCAAAAATAGATTCCAGATCTAAAAAGTCGGCTCCAATCGCTTACAATCCCCAAGCAGATAAAATCGTGGATTATGCACTCAAATTTGATGGCGTGAAATACAAATATGGTGGCACCACAAAAAAAGGCATGGATTGCTCAGGTTTAGTTGTCACCTCCTTCGATAGTGAAAACATTTCTTTGCCAAGATCCACTGGAGATTTATCAACCACTGGCGACTGGGTGGATTTAAAACAAGTGACTAAAGGCGATCTATTGTTTTTTGCTACCAATAAAAACAGTAGAAAGGTTAACCATGTGGGCATAGTCACTGATGCCAGGGATGGCTATGTTGAATTTATTCACGCAAGTACAAGCAGTGGCGTAATGATTTCCAACATTGCGGAAAAATATTGGTATTTCGCCTTCGTACAAGCGCGACGTGTGATATAATTCTTATTTTTAGTAACTTAGACTTATGAAGTTACTAAATTTTGCGATCATCAAAATTACTCTATGCCTCATTGTAGGCATTCTTTTTGCGCATTATTTCAACTTTCCCACAGATTATATTTTACCAATTACCTTAATTTTCATTGGTAGCCTGTGCATATTACTAATTGTTGAGAAAAGGCGTCTGGTCAAATCAATCGCCTTCGGAATACTCACCGTTTTGACTTTTATCAGCATTGGTATTCTAACCTACCAAGCACATGAACAAAAGCAATTTAAGCAACACTACAGCCAACATATTGATCCTACAAAAGATACTGTAGAAACTATTACCTTTCGGATAAGAGAAGTGCTCAAACCTGGCGTTAATTATGAGAAATATGTTATTGACATTCTCAAAATCAACAATCAAGTTCTTGCTGGAAAAGCACTTTTAAACATAAGAAAAGACAGTCTTTTTGAAGCCTTTAAGGTCGATGATGTTCTTGTGGCTGCAACGTCTTTTAGAGATTTGAATGCTCCATTAAATCCCAATCAATTTGATTATAAGGCCTATCTCGAAAGGCAATATATTTATCATCAAATCTTCGTCGATAATTCTCAACTTTTAGAAATTCCATCTGAGAAACGTACCGTTTTTGGTTATGCTGCGCAATTGCGAACGCATATCAATTCGCAATTAAAACGCTACCACTTTAAACCTGATGAATTAGCCTTGATTAATGCGTTATTATTGGGGCAACGACAGGATATCAGCACTGACATCTACAACAGCTATTCCAAAGCAGGCGTCATTCATATTCTAGCAGTTTCCGGATTGCATGTTGGCATTGTATTATTGTTATTAAATTCCTTGTTCAAACCTTTAGAATATCTAAAGCGTGGAAAAACACTAAAAATCATATTGATTGTGATCATTTTATGGGGTTTTGCCATTGTCGCAGGATTGTCGGCCTCGGTTACCAGAGCGGTAACCATGTTCAGTATTGTGGCCATTGGCTTGAATTTAAAGCGGCCTTCCAATATTTTCAACACCTTGGCCATCTCCATGTTTTTCCTCCTGCTGTTCAAGCCCTTATTCCTGTTTGACGTGGGTTTTCAGATGAGCTATTTGGCCGTCATTGCTATTGTGACCTTGCAACCCCTTATGGTTAAATTATGGGAACCCAAATTAGAGCCTATTAATAAACTTTGGCAAATATTCACGGTTACCATGGCCGCACAGATTGGCGTGATGCCCATTAGTTTATTTTACTTCCATCAATTCCCAGGCTTATTCTTCGTGTCTAATCTGGTCATAATTCCTTTTTTAGGAATCATCTTGGGGATGGGGATTCTCGTCATTTTGATGGCATTACCGAATATCCTTCCGTTTTGGCTGGCCGATTTATATGGTGGCATGATCAGTATCATG
The DNA here is from genome assembly GCF_053579655.1 of Gelidibacter sp. NCBI lineage: Bacteria > Pseudomonadati > Bacteroidota > Flavobacteriia > Flavobacteriales > Flavobacteriaceae > Gelidibacter > Gelidibacter sp. The sequence goes on from NZ_JBMDWE010000034.1 coordinate 29,130, forward strand.
AACAGTTTTGTAAGATGGGTTTCACTTCAAGAGAAATTTATATTGAGTGATATCCCATTTAGTGAGCTGCAAGTCCTTAGCGCATACCTCCTGATTATCTCACTCTCCTTTCTATATAAAAAGCAAAGTTTCAAAAGATTATCGATCGCTATGTTGTCGATATTGATGCTGCAATCCGTTTTAATTTTCGAAAAACAAAAGCTTCAGACAGACGAATTGATCGTTTTCCACAAAAGTAGATTTAGCCTTATTGGTATAAAGGAGAATTCCGCTTTAACCGTTTTGCACAACCTTGACCGTGTCGCCATTGACAAAGATTATAGCCTCAGGAATTACAAAATCGGAAATTCGATTAATGACATTAATGAAGCCAGCTTAGAAAACATTTATTTATTTGACAATAAAAAACTCTTAATTATTGACAGTTTAGGGATTTACAACGTTCCTCAGTTAAATCCAGAATATTTGATTTTAAGAAATTCGCCACGCATAAATTTAGAACGTTTATTAGATTCCATCAAGCCAGAACTGATTATTGCAGATGGCAGCAACTATAAAAGTTATCTCCAACGCTGGGAAGCAACTTGCCTAAAACAAAAAATCCCTTTCCACTTGACCAGTAGGGAGGGCGCTTTTGTATTAAAAAAGTAATAATAGGATATTTTGTTTCCCGTTGATTTGGCAGATGTAATTATTAAATCACACATCTTAACAACTCACAACTAAACTACATTCAACGCAACAACTAATCTTTAAACTCAGGCTTAAACGCCGAATTATAAGCGTTAAAATCCTCTTGAGTTTTCATTTCTTTGTGCTTATCTTTTAGAAACATCTTAAGATATAATTCCAATTGCCGTGGCTCTTGATAGCCTCTTAAAGGAAAAATCATGTCACCGATTTCATCAAAAAACACGATCGTTGGATAAGCGTTTACTTGTAATGCATGAGTTAAATTATGAACGCTGTTTCTACGACTTGCCATTTCAGGTTTGTAGCCTTTGTTATCATAAACATTCCCTTTATAGTTGACTTTCTCGTTGCCTTCGGCATCAAATTTAACTGCATAATAGTTGTCATTTACATACTTGGCAACATCTGCATTTTGGAAGGTGTTTTTATCCAACATTTTACATGGACCGCACCAATTGGTATAAACATCCATCATGATTTTTTTAGGTTTTTTCTTTTGAAGCGCCAAGGCTTCTTCAAAAGTGACCCAATTTATCTTTTGGGCGATACTGGTCAATGACATTGAGAGCGTCAAAACCATTACGAATGCTAATTTTTTCATTTTAATAACTTTTTACAAATCTAAGTTGAAAGTACAAAAAATGCTCCAAAAGTGGAGCATTTCACGTTTATTTAACTAATTAAGAAATTATCGTACGCCGTGCATCAATTTTTTAAGAACAGGATTTAATACCATTGATACTAAACCAACTGCAATAGGAACAACGGCAAATATTAAAAAGAATATTCCTAATGAATATTGCTCTGATATTTTATCAATCATACCACCCATATTATTTGCCAATTTCTGACCAACTGCTATCGCCAAATACCAAACACCGAACATAAACCCAATCATACGCGCAGGTACTAACTTACTTAAATAAGACAATCCTAACGGCGATAAACAAAGCTCGCCCATCGTGTGGAACAAGTAGGCCAGAATTAAGAATATCATGCTTACCGATGCCGTTTTAGCTCCCGAAGGAATGTCTGAAGCGCCATAAGCCAAGATTCCAAATCCTAAACCTAATAACACTAATCCAATCGCATATTTCATAGCCGCACTCGGATTGTATTTACTTTCCCACCATTTCGAGAATATTGGTGCCAAAGTAATAATAAAGAACGAGTTTAAAATCCCGAACCAAGTGGCATCAACTTTTAATTCATCAGAAAATGATTTGTCATAGATACGGTATATTACTAATACCCATAAGCCAAGGAAGGCAATCGCCAACATGATGTTTGAAGCGCCAATTTTAGTAAAGGTCTTTTTGAAAATCAAGAAGATAACATAGGTAATGATGATTAACGGAATGGTCGTTAATAAGCCATCCACAATCTTAAATATAGTAGCCGTATTACCTACTAAGTCACGATTGGTATAATCACTCGCAAATAAGGTCATCGATCCCAGAGATTGTTCAAAGAAGGCAAAAAAGAACACCGTAAAAAGGGCGAAAATAGAAACGGCAATCAAACGATCCCTAACAATAGGAATATACCGTGAAATCCGCATGATTAACAAGGCTAAAAAGAGCACTAAAGCCAAAATGACGACAAAGTCTGTCCCACTATAACCGAGAACTTCAAAAGGCAACATTGAAGTGCCTCCAATAGTCTCTAAAGGATCATTGAACAAATACAAAAGTCCACCGACGGATGATAAGGCAATCAGAATTTTATCTAGTGTTGTAAAAGGATTCAACTTGGAGGCTGCCTCCATTTCTTCTTTGATCACATTTGGATCGTTAGCATCTTCGCCATCATGTAATAGCACTTCAATATTCTTTGAAGGCGCTGCACCGATCTTACCAAAAATTTGATGTGCCAATAAAAACTGAAGCATTCCTAATAACATAAAAATACCCGCAAGACCAAAACCATAAGCCCATCCGTAGTTTTCAGCTAAATAGCCACACAACATCATCCCGAAAAACGCTCCGGCGTTGACACCCATATAGAATATTGTATAAGCACCATCCTTTTTTGACTCTCTGGTTTTGTACATTTCAGAGATGATTGAGGTAATATTTGGCTTAAAGAAACCAGTTCCAAGCACTAATAAAGCCAAACCTAAGTAAAAGGAAAATGTAGTTTCAAGCGCCATCGCGGCATGACCAAGTGTCATAATGATACAGCCGATAACTACAGCAATACGGTAACCTGTAAACTTATCCGCAATCCATCCCCCAATAATCGGTGTTAAATATAAAAGAGAGGCATACGTACCGATTAATGAAAGGGCGTGTTCACGCGGCCAATCCCAACCTGGGTTATCACTCACTAAAGGTGCCGTTAAAAATAAAATAAGGAGGATACGCATTCCATAAAAAGAAAAACGTTCCCACATCTCGGTAAAAAACAAGATGAAAAGTCCTATGGGATGTCCAAGAACGGTGTCTTTAAATAGATTTTCAATATCAGTATTCATTAGGGGTAATATTTTATTTGTTTATATACTCAGTTAAATTATCGAACCTCTTGCATGAGTTTGCGAACTAAAGGCGAAATGACAATAAGAACAATCCCTGCAATTAATGCATAAATTGCCAATTGATAATAGCCATCTGTATAGGTAATCAGTTTTTCGTAGAGCGTATCATTTTCGCTGCCTTCCGACAAACCTGCACCAAGAATTCCAGCAACATATTGTCCGTAAGCACTGGCTAAAAACCAACTTCCCATCATCACACCTTGCATGCGAATTGGCGAAAGTTTAGTCATAATAGAAAGTCCGATAGGTGATAAACACAACTCTCCAAACGTAATCACAAGATAAGCCATGGCAAACACATCCAAACTCGCCACTCCAGAACCTACGACGGTTTCAAAAAATCGGGTCGCATAAAGTGTGTAAAAACCACCTGCTAGAAATATAAATCCTAGACCAAATTTAACAACCGTGTTGGGTTCAATTTTCTTTTTGGCTAAGGCCACCCAAAGTAAACCAACAAGAGGTGCAAAAATGATAACAAATACTGAGTTGGCGGCATTATTGACCCCATTGGGATCTAATACAACACTTCCCATAACCGTATCGCTAAGGTTTTGCGCTGCAAAAATACTTAAGGATCCTCCACTTTGTTCAAAAAAAGCCCAGAAGATGATTGAGAAAAATATAAAAATAAGAGCCGCTACCAGTTTTTTGACTTCCGACCAGGTATGCTTGGTCATTTCATAAATCAAATACACCAAGGTTGCTGGCCCAATGATATACATAAACCAATCGGTATATTCTGTTTTAGCCACCATGGTCATGATGATAGGAATTACTAAAAGCGTCCCTGCATAAACGGCATATTCATACCATTTTTTCCCAGAAGCCTTTGTTTCAACCGTGTTACCATCTTGATCGATCATGGTTTTCGCTTTAAAGGGCGATAACCCAATGGTTCCTAATCCTTTTTGAGTAAAGATAAAGGTCACTAAACTGATGGTCATCGCAACTGCTGCAAGTCCGAAAGCTAAATTCCAACGGTATGCCTCAGGAACAAAACTGCTAAAAAGCTGCCCTTTTCCGATCGCAATACAGCCATAGCCACCCAATAAAGCACCAATATTAATACCTGAATAAAACATTGAAAACCCAGCATCTCTTCGGCTATCGTTGGACTTGTATAAGGAGCCGACCATAGTAGAAATATTAGGTTTAAAGAAACCTGTTCCTACAATGGTAAAACTGATTCCTAAAAAGAAATTATGCTCCGGAAATGGATCGAATGCCAGAATCAAACTTCCGACAATCATCATAATGCCACCCCAAAACAAAGATTTTCTAAACCCTAAAATTTTATCTGCAAATAATCCTCCAATAAATGTAAACGCATACACGAAGGCTTGGGTAGCGCCATACTGCAAATTGGCTTGACCGGCTCCCATGTGTGCTCCATTTTCGAGCACCAAATGAGTGACCATAAAATAAGTCAATACTCCACGCATTCCATAAAAACAGAAACGTTCCCACATTTCTGAGAAAAACAACCCCCAAAGTTGTTTAGGGTACTTTCCTGAAAAGTTTTGAATTCTCTCTAATTCAGGATCGATCAATACGCGGTTAGTTGCATTCATATAGGTTAGATAAAATTAATGAATTCCGTGCATCATTTTCTTTAAGATAGGCGAGATCAAAATCAACACTAATCCTGCAGCAGCTGGCATGACAGCAAATATTCCAAAGAAATAAGACAGAGAATGTTCCTCGGCAATTCGATCGATCAATCCGCCACCAAATCCGGCTAAACCATTGGCGATTCCCGATGCCATAAACCAAGCACCAAAAATCAAGCCTACGAACTTTTTAGGCGATAACTTACTGACATATGAAAGACCAACGGGCGACAAACATAACTCTCCAGTTGTATGGAAGAAATAAGCCGCAATTAACCAAATCATGCTTACCGAAGCTGTTTGTGCACCTTGAGGAATATCTTTAGCACCGAAAGCCAGTACAGCAAATCCGACACCCACCAAGATAAGACCTAAGGCAAATTTAATAGGACCTGCTGGATTCCATACTTTTTCCCACATCTTACTAAAAGCCGAAGCCAAAGTAATAATGAAAAAGGAGTTTAGAATCTGAAACCAAGACGCTGTAACCTCTGTTTCAACAGCATTGAATTCACGACCAATTTTCCAAAGACCCAGTCCCCAAACAATTAAAAACGAAATGGCAGTAAAAATAATTGTAGTCGGATATTTGGAATAAATCTTCTTCCCTAATGACCACAAAACGTATGTTACAATAACCAATGGGAATAAGGTTAACAAAGTATCCACCCACATAAAAATAGTTCCAGCATTCCCTGGAAGAATACGCTGGGTATAATCAAGAGCAAAAATACTCATCGACCCTCCTGCCTGTTCGAAAGAAAGGAAGAAAAATATACTAAAAAACATCAATACAACCACTACGATCAAACGATCTCTGACCACATTTGTAGGTAGTTGCTCATCTTCTTCCTCAACCCCTTTTTTAACTGATTCCTTATGTTCTTTTGGAGATTCTCCAACGATTCCAAATAACTTGCCTGCAAAATAAAATTGCAGTCCTCCGAACATCATGAATACTCCAGCTAAACCGAAACCATAATGCCATCCTACTTTTTCTCCGATATAACCACACAACAACATTCCTAAAAATGCTCCAGCGTTAATACCCATATAGAAAATGGTGTATCCTCCATCTTTCTTAGTGCTGTTATCTGGATATAATTGACCTACCATAGAGGAAATATTCGGCTTAAACATACCGTTTCCTAGAATCATTAAGCCCAATCCAATGTAGAAGAAATTAGCGTTTACCATTTCGAGAGCCATTGAGGCATGTCCCAGAGTCATAATTATCGCACCCAAAATAATGGCCTTTCTAAACCCTGTAAATCTATCGGCGATGATCCCTCCTAATAAAGGGGTAAAATAGACCAACATGGTATACAATCCAAATAGATTCATGGCTTCCGAACGAGACCATTCCCATCCCCCATCAGCCACTTGACTGACTAAAAATATAACCAGCAATGCTCGCATGCCATAATAACTGAAGCGCTCCCACATCTCTGTAAAAAATAACACAAACAATCCTGCCGGATGTCCCATTACCATTTTGTCGTCAATACCTTGTTTTGCGAGATGCGCGATTAATCCTTGATCATGTTCTTGGCTCATAAATTCTGTTTTTATAGGTTTTCTTTAATATAGTTAGTCATTTTGGTATATAAGTGCAGTCTGGTTTTGCCGCCATAGATACCGTGGTTTTTATCAGGGTAAATCATCCATTCAAATTGCTTATTGGCTTGCACTAAGGCTTCAACCATAAGCATCGTGTTCTGGACATGCACGTTATCATCTGAAGTTCCATGAATGAGCAAAAAATTACCCTTTAATTTGTCGACATGGAAAATTGGAGAGTTTTCGTCATATCCCGATGGGTTTTCCTGAGGTGTGGTCATATAACGCTCGGTATAAATAGTGTCGTAAAAACGCCAGCTTGTCACAGGCGCCACAGCAATGGCCATTTTAAAAACGTCATTGCCTTTAAATAAGGCGTTACTACTCATAAACCCACCGTAACTCCAGCCCCAAATGCCAATTCTGCTTTTATCAATATAGTTTCTTGCGCCTAACTCCTTCGCCGCTTGAATCTGATCTTCCACTTCATATTTGCCCAATTCATTTTGGGTGACTTTTTTGAACTCAGCGCCTTTAAATCCAGTCCCTCTACCATCTACACAGGCCACAATATAACCTTGTTGCGCTAAGTAGTAAAACCAATAATCATTAGCATTGTTCCAAGTGTTACTCACGGATTGAGATCCTGGTCCTGAATATTGCGTCATAAACAAAGGATAGCTTTTTGATGGATCAAAATTGGCCGGTTTAATCATCCACATGTTCAAATCGTTGCCATTAACCGCAATGGTGCTGAACTCCTTGGTTGGTAGATGGTAAGCTTGCAGCGCTTTCTCCAAAGCAATATTGTCTTTTATAACTTTAACGAGTTTCCCGTCTTTTGCGGTATGAAGTGTATATTCCGGAGCTGTAGTAGCGCTTGAGAATGTATTAATAAAGTACGTGAAATCAGCACTAAAATCGGCTGAGTTCGTCCCTGTTTTTTGGGTCAAGCGTTTTTTGTTCTTGCCATTTATATTGATAGCATAAACATCTCTATTGATCGATCCGTTTTCCACAGATTGATAAAAAACAATGTTGTTTTTCTCGTCAAAGCCATAATAGTTGGTTACCTCCCAAGGTCCTTTGGTCACTTGATTAATTAATTTACCATCTTTTGAATAATGATAAATATGATTGTAACCGTCCTTTTCAGAGGTCCAGATGAAACTATTATCCTTTAAAAAAGTCAAGTTATCAGTCACATCAACATAGGCCTTATCTTTCTCAGCCAACACCAATTTTGAACTCATGTTGCTGGCGTTAATCATCCATAAATCGAGCTCATTTTGATGTCTGTTGGTATATTGTGCACTAAGGATGTTAGCATCATTAGTCCATTTGATCCGTGGGATATAAAAATCAGAATACGATTTTGACACTTTTACATCGTTAAGCTTTTTAGATTTCAAGTCATAAATATGCAGGGATACGATGGCATTAGCTTCGCCAGCTTTCGGATATTTAAAAACCGTTTGCGTCGGATACAATCCTTGATCATAAACATCCATAGAAAACTCAGGCACCAAGGTTTCATCGAAACGAATAAATGCTAGATGCGTGCCATCAGCATTCCATTCAAACGCGCGTACAAAGGCAAATTCCTCTTCGTACACCCAATCTGTAATACCGTTGATGATTTTATTTTTCTCTCCATCAAAGGTTATTTGCGTGGTTTGGTTGCTTTCAAGATCTTTTATAAACAGATTATTTTGGAGTCCATAAGCCACTTTTTTTCCATCAGGAGATAAGGTTGGCTCTTGTATTTTTTCATCAGAAATTTTAACCAACGATTTGATTTTGGTATCATAAACATAGTACACGCCTAAAGTAGAACGACGGAAGATAGGTTCCACTTCCGTTGCCAAAATGATTTTACTTTCGTCTTTACTAAAGGTATAATCAGAAAAGTTGGCCATACCTTTCAAGTCAGATGAACTTACTAAAGTTTCAACTTTTGACAAGGTTTTATAATCGTAAACATCGATGGCTGTCGAACCGTTTTCAGAGTTAAGTACAGAGTACTGTTTGCCATTATTCATGGAATGCAAAGACTGCATTCCTTCGGTTCTAAAGGTGCCATTCCAGATGGCATCAAGGGTAATTTCCTTATTTTGTGCTGAACTTAAAGCGGTTACCAAGAAACAGATAAACAAGGAACTTTTCAAATACTTCATTAGGGATTTTATTTTTTTTAAAACGCTGTCAAGTTTACTAAAAATAATGCAAAAACACTAACCTTTAAAGTTAAAACGTAATGCCAGCATTTGTATCGGCATAATTAAACGAAGTATAGTATCTTTGTTTTTCTAAACAATTGCTCATGATCAAACCCATAAAAGGCTTTTCCAAATTATCAAAATCAGAAAAAATTGAATGGATTACGGCCACCTATTTTAATGACGCCAAAACCGCAAAACAAGCCATTCAACAATATTGGAACACCGATCGGAAACTACAACAGTTGCATGATGAGTTTATTGAAAACACCATTACCAACTATTACCTTCCGTTTGGCGTAGCGCCCAATTTCCTCATCAATGGGAAACTCTATACCATACCAATGGCCATTGAAGAAAGTTCAGTAGTGGCTGCCGCAAGTAAGGCAGCAAAGTTTTGGTTGGATCGTGGCGGATTTAAAACGGAGGTTATTTCAACTACAAAAATCGGACAAGTCCATTTTATGTACCATGGCAGCTTTAGTAAACTTCAAGCCTTTTTTAAAACTGTAAAGCCGAAACTTATTGAAGACACCAAGCACATCACCAAAAGCATGGAAAAACGTGGTGGTGGCATTTTAGATATTGAGCTAAGGAATAAAACTGAAGATTTAAAAGACTATTACCAGCTTCATGCCACTTTTGAAACCTTGGATGCCATGGGCGCCAACTTCATCAACTCGTGTTTGGAACAATTTGCGAAAACATTTAAAATGGAGGCACTTCATTTTGAAGAATTTTCAGAAGCCGAAAGTCATATTCAAATCGTGATGAGCATCTTGTCCAATTATGTTCCCAACTGTTTGGTAAGAGCTGAGGTTTCATGTCCGGTTGAGGATTTGAATGAAAATAAAACTTTATCTTCAGAAGAATTTGCCCATAAATTTGTGCAAGCGGTGAAGATTGCTGAAATAGAACCTTACCGCGCCGTTACCCACAACAAAGGCATTATGAATGGCATTGATGCCGTTGTATTGGCTACAGGAAACGACTTCAGAGCGATTGAAGCCGGAGCCCATGCGTACGCCTCCAGAAATGGAAGATACAGCAGTCTCTCTCATGCCGAAATAAAAGATGGCATATTCACATTTTGGCTAGAAATCCCATTGGCGCTTGGCACCGTTGGCGGACTGACCAACTTACACCCCTTGGTAAAAGTTGCTTTAGAAATGTTACACCAACCGGATGCCAAAGAATTAATGCAAATTGTAGCTGCCGCTGGATTAGCGCAAAACTTTGCTGCTTTGCGCTCGTTGACCACCACAGGTATTCAAGAAGGCCATATGAAAATGCATTTGATGAATATGCTCAATCAACTCCACGCCACCAAGGATGAAAAGAAGAAAATGGTAGCGTATTTTAAGCACAACACCGTCACGCATAATGCAGTTGAAAAGGCTTTGATCTCAATTAGAATGTTGGCGGACGAATAGGTAGAGGACGGATGACCGATGACGGATGACCGATGACGGATGACCGATGACGGATGACCGAAGACGGATGACAGAGGACGGATGACCGAAGACGGATGACAGA
>NZ_JBMDWE010000035.1:0-38687 GCF_053579655.1 Gelidibacter sp.
AAGGGATCAATCTCAATTTTGATCAAGCTGGGTTGATTTTCCACTCCAAAGAAGAGAAGGTTACCGATGTGTTTAAACGAGCAACGTATTTTTAGACACGAATTTCACGGATTGGCACGGCAAATGCTGCCTGCTGAAATCATCGATTCATCGGCAGATTTATAATAGAACGCTGATGACACTGATTTTTTATGATTTTCCGTGATTTATATTGGCTTTTATTTCCTCTATGAACTTCATTGATTGGTTGTCTTACCTAATCTGTCATCGGTCATCCAACTTTCCACTACCCTCTACCACCTACCCTCTATTTTCTACAAATAAATAATCAAAAATTTAATCAAATCCGTAGTAGTCACAATCCCGACTAATTCATCGTCATCAACCACAGGTAAAGCGTGAAATTCCTTTTTGGCCAAAATTTGCGCGACTTCCTTAATACTGGTCGTTGAAGTTACCGAGACCACATTTTTGGCCATCACTTGTTCTATAGTAAACATATTATAGACCAAGCTTTCAATTTCCCCATCATCATCAACAGCATCGACGAAGCTAATTCGCAATAAATCGGTGTAGCTCAACATCCCTATAATGGATTTGCCCTCAACCACCGGGATATGTCGGATCTTATGTTTTTTGAACAGATGTTCTGCCTTCTCCAAATCATCATCTTTTTTGAGTTTGATAATTTTGGTAGACATTATGGACGATACAAGTTGGATATTTTTCATGGCTTTTAGTTTTATAATTCTATGATAAATTTATCGTATTATAGTGGAGTAGGGAATGATATATGTCAGGTTTCGAGGGGGAGGCAGTGGGTAGTAGGTAGTGGGTAGTGAGTGGGTTGCCTCAGTCAGCAGTATTCAGTCTTCAGTTGGCAGAAAATAGATCTTAGAGGATATTCAAGGAGAGAAAACTTAGGAGCAGTCAGAGTTAATATCCACGAATATCTACCTAGTGTGCGGGAATTGGATTTCGTTGACTTGAAAGCTATGACACAAAGTTGCGCGAAGGGAGCACAAAGCGCCACAAAGGACATCGCTACTAGATTTATCAATGACTTAATTAACTCATACACGCACACTCTAACCCAGGAAGTTCAAGTTATGAATGAGGTATTATGGATGAGGTGCGCAGTAATGACTGTTACAATGGACTGGAAAATCAGTGTAAAAAAGCATCAATAGCCAGAGCGGAATAGTAGTTGGATGTTTTAAAATAAATTGAATTTGGAAAGATGATAGCCATCAGTAAAGTATACAAATTACTATTTTAGGTGATAATTTAGCGTCTTAAAAAGTTAACCATCATGCATTTCAGCCCTAGAAGAATCACAAATAATTGAGGAATCTAAAGACATTTATAAAAAAATCCGATCCAAACCTAAAGGTCGAACCGGACAGATATTCGTATACTTGTATTAATCTTCGCTGCTATAACCATAGCCATAACCGTAATTGTAGCTATATCCGTAAGCTCTACTCGCGCCAACACCGTTTCGAAGAATTTAATCTGACAACCGATCAATGTAGTTCACAGATTCAAAAAAAAAAGTCCAATCCATACCTAAAGTTCGAACCGGACCTATATTAGTATACTTTTAGATTAATCTTCGCTGTTATAACCATAGCCATAACCATAATTGTAGCTATATCCGTAAGCTCTACTCGCGCCAACACCGTTTATAACGTAGGCCATATTCTTTAACCGTCCTGTTTCACTAAGATTTTTAGAAAAATCAAGTAGGTTTTTCTCAGTTACTCCAGCACGAACCATATACAAAGTAGCATCAGCCAGCCCTGAAATTAATAAAGTATCCGTTACCAAGATTGTAGGTGCCGTATCTACTATAATATAGTCATAGACTTCTTTGGCATCATTCACTAGTTGTTCAAAACGACCATTAGTCAGTAAATGGGCTGGATTTGGGGGTATGGGTCCAGAAAGTAAAGTATCATGATCTGGATGTTTTGGAAAACCTTTAATCAAAGCCTTTCGCCAATCAAAAGTATCATCATATAAATAATTGGATAGACCTGCCTCATTTTTGTCCAATTGCGGAATTGTATAATTATGGATTTGGGGGTTTCGTAAATCAGCTCCTATAAGCAAAACTTTTTTGTTTAAGCTTGCTAGCGCTAAGGACAGGTTGATTCCTGCATAAGTTTTACCCTCACCTTTAATTGTAGAAGTTATATAAACAACTTTCCCTTTACCAGATACACTAGGTAAAACGTAATTGATATTTGAACTCAATATCCTAAAAGCTTCCGCTTGCGTTGTGCGGTCCGTTGGATCAGCAAATACTAAGTTCTCATCTTTAATTTTAGGAAGCTCCGCTAAGACAGTAATTTTGGGAACCCTTAATTCAACATCTTTTTTTCCTTGAACCTTTGTATCCAACAAAATACTAACATAAATAACTCCAAAAGGAACAAGGAAACCAACCACAAATGCCATGAGATACACATTTTTTCTGTTTGGTGATATTGGTGGACCTCCAGAAATAGCGTATTCAACTACCTTAATTGAAGGTTCTGTAATGGCTAAATTGATTCCAGCTTCCTCACGCTTTTGAAGTAAAAACAGATAGAGGGTTTCCTTAATAGCCTGCTGACGTTCAATGGAACGCATAATTTTCTCTTTTGCAGGAATAGCAGAAACTTGCGATGAAAATTTAGCATTTCTTTTAATCAACTGATTTTTAGTAGATTGCAACTGTGATTTGTAAACAGATAATGAATTATTAATGTTCATTGCCAGATCTTTCAGCTTTTCATTAAGGGTCCGTACCATTGGATTGTTTTCCCCGCCACTGGTTAAGTAATTGTCACGTTCGAAAATCAATGTATTATATGTGCTTATGAGCTCATTCGTTTTAACGCTCGAAATCCCAATATTGGCTGGCAGCAATTGATAGTTACTATGTCGAATGTCCAAGGATTCTGCTAACATGTTGGAAAGTAAAATTTGACTTTCAATGGCAAATACTTCATTCTCTACCTCTGTACGTTGAGAAATCCCCAAGGCTGCATCAGATTCCACATTGAAAAAATTATTGTCCTGTTTATAGTCTCGCTTGTTCCCTTCTATGGAATCCAATTCACCTGCTAACAATTCAAAACGTTCATCAATAAAAGCAATGGTCCGTTTAGAAACCTCCTGTCGGTCCACAATGCCATCTATATTAAATACTGAAATCACTTCATTAAGGATGCGCTCGGATTTTTGCTTGCTTTCACCACTAAGACTTAGCTGTAAAAGATCACTATCTCTCCCCAAAACAGAAACCGCTAAGCTACCTTTTAAATTTTTTGCTGCGGCTGTAACTGGCGAAAGTCTGAAGATATATGTTTTCCCCTTATATTGTTTAATGCTATTTAAACTACCTGCCTCCAATTCAAAAGGCAAATCATGACTCACATTATAAGAACTAAAATTCGGAAATATTATGGGCTTCTCTGAATTCCCTCTATACACTTCGAAACCCTTATCTTCTATCAAAATTTTAAAGGATTGGTGAGATTTAATGCTATCGTTAGGAATTGTTTTGGTAAGACTGAATGGAAATCCGGCTATTTCAGAAGTTCTCACATTCCCTTTTTCATAGAAAGCCATGGTCAAATCAAGATTCCTGACCACCAATTCACTAATACGCAAAGACTTGATAACCTCAATTTCATTTTCCAAATTTATAGTAGACCGACTAAAAACAAATGCAGAAGAAGGCATTTCAATGCCTTTATTTTTGTTTAGAATTTGAATTTTGGAAGCGGTTTTATAAATATTAGGGGTATATCTCAAATAGATAAAGGCGGTGCTAATAGCTATGAGGGCAATAATTAAAAACCAAAACCAATAGCGCAAATATTTTTTAACCTCATACTTTATAAGCTCTCCTTGATCCGATTTTCCAGTAGCGGCATTAACTCTTTCTTGATTCATTCTTATCTTGTTATTAAAATCACCGTACTCAATATTATGGAAAACACAGAAATGAAAGTGCCTACATTACCCACAAAACCCGAACTCTTAACTTTAGGCCCATTAGGGTTAATCATAATGACATCATTGGGTTTTACAAAGTAATACGGACTGGTTAAGAGCGCCGCAGAAGTTAAGTTTAAATGTGTGGTTTTAAAGACGCCATCTGTTTCTCTAATTAATAGCACATCCTCCCGTTTTCCATTAATGGTCAAATCTCCAGCTAATCCCAAAGCTTGCAATAGGGTGACACTTTCTTCGGTAAAATTATAGGTTCCGGGTGAATTGACCTCTCCCAGAACCGTAACCTTAGCATTAAGTAGTCTCACATTGACCGTTGGTTTTTTAAGATGGCCGCCATCCTCCAATAACTTTGTCAATACTTCTTGCAATTTCTCAGTAGTTTTATCCTTAGTTGAAATGACCCCTAATTGCGGAAAGTTTATCGTATTGTTTTCAGTCACTAAATACCCTTCCAACTTCATCAAATCAACAGAAGACGACACATTTCCTCCAGGAGATATTCTATTGTAGGGAATAGCAGTTTCCGCAACAAGCGCTCCTACAGTAATTTTGAGGATATCATTAGGCTGAAGCGTTGGCTTAGCATAATTTATTGTGGTATTATTGTATTGCTCTGAATCCTGAAAATAAAGAATTTCTTTTTTAGTGGCACAAGAATTAAAAAAAATCAAGGCCACCATTATTAATAAAAAATGTTTCATTATAACGATCTTGGGTTGTTTAAATATAGAATTTTGTACAAGTAAGGCACAAAAGTAAGGTGTTTTTTTTTAATGAAACTAAATCAGCGTATCTCTTCTGTTCATTTCAGACTTGGAATTTAAATTTAAAATCCAATGATAAATAAAAACAGCAGAATACAAAATAGTTCCAATAGAAAGCAAAAGGATCAATTGCAAATGGATTTCAAAATCCCTAAACCAAACCGCCAATACAAATAAGACCACATTAATGATCACGATACAGGCCGTAGTTTGAACATGCGAATACCCCATTTTAAGAAAACCATGGTGCAAATGGTTCTGATCGGCAGAAAACGGACTTTTTCTATGAAATACTACACGAATAAAAAAGACACGAAAGGTATCCAAAAGTGGAAAAAACACAATGGCAAGCGCTAAAACAGGAGCTGAATTATAATAGATTGATTTCCTGAACATTTGTGCTTCACTGAGAAATCTCACTACGAAAAAAGAAATCAAAAATCCAATAATCATCGAACCGGTGTCACCCATAAAAATTTTTCTTTTTTCAGAAAAGTTTAACCTCAAAAATGGTATCAAAGACCCCATCGTGGCAACCGCTATAGTGGCCATACTGACATCTTCAGTTTTCAAGAAGATATAGCCAAATGCCGCACAAGCAAATAATGCTAAACTACCCGCTAAACCATCTACTCCGTCGATCAGATTATAAGCATTAATGATCAATACATAAACAAATAATGTAAAAAGCACAGACAACCAGTACGGTAAGGTTGTAATTCCAAAAAAACCAAAAAAACCAATAATTCGTGTGTCTGTAAATATGATTAATACCATTGCTGCCATTATCTGCCCCAAAAATTTTTTATTAGGAGACAGCACAAGTAAGTCATCTTTCAGGCCTAAAAAAAATAAGATGGTCATCCCTCCCAATACTAATAAAAGCACCTTAGTATTTAATAGTGCACCAAGCGTTGTTATGACCACAACCAAACTCACATAGATGGCAATACCACCTAGGTTAGGCGTCCTCTTAGAATGTACACTTCTTAACCCCGGTTCGTCCATAAGCTGTTTTTTTACAGAGATCATAAAGATTGCTGGAAATGTGTTCCAAGAAACAAAAAGTGCAATAATGAAGGCTGTAAATAACCAAATCACTAAGTAGTCGAGCGGGTTGAAATACGTGAGAAGTTCTTGAATCATAGCAATTTAAGCTTAGGTTTACTTGGGTATATGACTAATCCAAATATCAGTAAATATAGGTGTAAAGTGTTAATTGTCACAATATTTTGAGTTTTAAATCAACTTTGTCGATTATATGAGGTTCAGAATTTTCTCTAAATTAAATCACTTTTCAACAGGGTATTAACGCAAAGCCATCTATTATTTAACTCAAACTCCATTATTTTGAAAACCACTGCGGAATTTTGGAGAGATTCTTTTGAAGTACGACACTTAGTGGAAAGCTTATTTTATTCGTGGTGACCGCTCGAAAATCTTCTTTTGTTTTTTGAATAAGATTCTTGAGACTTCGATTACTGGCACCTCCTACTCGCATTTTGGTGATGGTTAAAGGCAAGTATTTAAAAGTATGATGCTCTTGTCTGAATACGCGAAGTATGAAATCATAGTCGGCCGCAATTTTATACTCTAAGTTAAAGTGTCCATAAGTTTGATAGACCTCTCTTTTTAGGAACAGTGTTGGATGAGCAGGCATCCATCCGCGATTCAACAATTTCGGATAAAAAGGTTGACTGACCCAGTTACGGACAATTTTATCTGTATCATTAAACTGAACATAGTGCAGATTCCCGAATATACCATCAACAACTTCAGCTTTGAAAGCCTCGGCAATTTGAGAGACTATCGTTGTATCTGCAAGAAAATCATCAGAATGGACAAACCCAACAACATCACCAGTAGCTTTAGCGATTCCTTTATTCAAGGCATCGTAAATTCCCTTATCGGGCTCCGAAACATATATAATATTAGCGTGTTTCTCCGCTTTTGATTTGATGACCTGAAGGGTGTCATCTTTGGAGTTACCGTCAATAATGATGTATTCAATGTCCTTATAAGATTGCTGCAGCACAGAGTCCATGCACGCTTCCAAGGTCTTGGCACTGTTATAAGTGGCTGTTATGATCGAGATTTTCATTGTTGCAAAAGCTATTTTACCAGAACATAATTTTGCAATACTAAAACATCTAGATTAGTTCTAAAAAAACAATCTAAAGCTTCTTTTGGATGATTAACCACTGGTTCATTTTCATTAAACGATGTATTTATAAGAATAGGCACTCCGGTCTTTTCGTAAAACTTTGTAATTAAGGCGTGATACCGAGGGCGTAATTCTTTGCTAACCGACTGCAATCTGCCACTACCATCAACGTGAGTTACAGCCGGAATAGTTGACCGCATTTCCTCCTTTATTGGCAAAACCCGTTCCATAAAGGGAGTAAATTGATAATTGTCAAAATACGTCGAACCAAATTCCTCTAAAATACTAGGAGCAAAGGGTCTGAAAGACTCGCGTTTTTTTATTTTTTCATTTAGTAATTGTTGTGCTTTCTCGTTACGAGGGTCAGCCAAAATAGAACGACTTCCTAAAGCTCGTGGACCGAATTCAGCCCTTCCATCAAAAAAGCCCACCACGGCACTGGAGCTTATTTTATCAGCTAAAAAACTAAACAGTTCGTCATCTTCCATAAATTCGGCCTCTAAATTCATTTCGTCCAAAATGGTCTTTACTTGATCATTGGTAAAGGAAATACCTAAATTAGCGTTGTATAGGGGAGCAATACGATCGTTTTTTAAATCATTGAAATAATAATACTGTGCAGCTCCCATGGAAATCCCGGCATCGTGGCCTGCACTTGGTATATACAAATGTTTAAAAGGTGTGTTTTCTAAAACTTTACCATTGGCAACACTATTTTGGGCAACCCCGCCAGCAATACATACATTCTCTAAACCAGTAAGCTCAAAAGCCCGTGTCAATATTTCAAAAATGAGTTCTTCGGTTCTTTTTTGAACACTACTCGCTATATCTTTATGACGCTGCTCAAAAGTATCTGTTTTCGATTTTCTCTTACCAAATATAGGTTCCAATTTTTCTTGTTTAAACAAGGTACTGACTACTGGCATATTATTATCATAGGATATGACACCCCCTTCAAGATCAAAATAACTTTTATCCCATTCTAAAATAGTTTTTTTTCCAGACCATATTACTTTGCGCATTTCTTCTAAGAAAGTAGGCTGACCATAAGGGGATAAACCCATGACCTTATATTCATCTCCATAATATGGAAATCCTAAAAACTGAGTAAATGCCGAGTAAAAAATGCCTATGCTCACTGGAAAATCTTGAGATTCTATAACCTCAATTGTATTGTTTTTAGCCTTTCCAATCATTACTGTTGAAAAATCACCCGATCCATCAATAGAGACTACAGTAGCTTCATCAAAAGGACTAGAAAAGAATGCCGATGCCAAATGCGCACGATGGTGTTCTATGTATTTAATAGGAGGACAATAGCCAAAGCTTTCTTTTATCAGTTCTTCAATGGACTGCAAATCATTCCTATTGGAAAATCGTTGCTTAAACATTCCCAATGCTATTTTCCTATTGCTGAGGGTATATTTTATTTTATTTTTTAACTTGGCTTTAGGATCACGCCCAATGCAAATAGCTTTCACATCATGTATTGATATGCCTTCAGCCTCCAAACAGAATGCAATTGATTTTAATGGTAATCCTGCCCAATGTTTAATGCGTTCAAAACGTTCTTCTTCAGTGGCATAAATTACTTCACCATTTTTTAATAATGCTGCAGAGCTATCCGCGTGATAGGCATTTATTCCTAAAATATACATGGTCTTATACTTGTTTTAATAAATTATCAAAATATGCAATAGTGCTTTTCAATCCTTCCTCCAGTTGTACTTTAGGCTCCCAACCATTGAGTTCCTTTTTTGCTAAATCAATTAAAGGTTGACGTTGTAACGGGTCATCCTGTGGCAAAGGCCTATACACCAATTTCGATTTGGAGTTGGTCAATTTGATGACGTTTTCAGCCAATTCCAACATGGTAAATTCTACAGGGTTACCAATATTTACAGGTCCTGTAAAGCCATCCCTACTGTTCATCATTCTAATGGTGCCTTCCACTAAATCATCTACATATTGAAAACTTCGCGTTTGAGTCCCTTGACCAAAAATTGTAATGTCTTGCCCTTTTAATGCTTGCACAATAAAGTTAGAAACCACGCGCCCATCATGTGGATTCATATTGGGGCCGTAGGTATTAAAAATTCGAATGATCTTTATTTTCACTTCATTTTGAATATGATAATCCATAAACAAGGTTTCGGCACATCGCTTACCTTCATCATAGCAGGAACGTAACCCGATTGGATTCACATTTCCCCAATAGGTTTCGGGTTGTGGATGCACTGCCGGATCGCCGTACACCTCACTAGTCGATGCTTGTAATATTTTAGCATTGACACGTTTTGCCAAACCTAACATATTGATGGCGCCCATGACAGAAGTTTTAATCGTTTTTATGGGATTGTATTGGTAATGCACCGGAGAGGCTGGACAGGCCAAATTGTAAATTTCATCTACCTCAATCATATACGGATTGATGACATCATGTCTCACCAACTCAAAATACTTGTTATCCATGAGATGCTCAATGTTTTTCTTTGAGCCTGTAAAATAGTTGTCCAAGCAAATAACTTCATTGCCCTCATTTAATAAGCGTTCGCATAAATGGGACCCGACAAACCCTGCACCTCCTGTAATTAGTATTCGTTTCATGTGAATATTATATTGTTTATTAGTTGACACATGCCGTTCGCTATTGAACATCTCCTTAAAGATATCCTTATAGCAAGCTCGGTTCATGTGAATTTATATTGTTTTATTAGTTGACATACTTCGACTTCGCTCAGTACAGACTTGCAGTTCGCTATTGAACATCTCCTTAAAGATATCCTTATAGCAAGCTCGGTTCATGTGAATTTATATTGTTTTATTAGTTGACATACTTCGACTTCGCTCAGTACAGACTTGCAGTTCGCTATTGAACATATCCTTAAAGATAACCTTGTAGCAAGCTCGGTTCATGTGTGTTTTATATTGTTAATTAGTTAACATACTTCGACTTCGCTCAGTACAGACTTGCAGTTCGCTACAGAACATATCCTTAAAGATAACCTTGTAGCAAGTTCGATTCATGTGTATCTTATATTGTTTTATTAGTTGACATACTTCGACTTCGCTCAGTACAGACTTGCAGTTCGCTATTGAACAGCTCCTTAAAGATAAACTTGTAGCACGCTCGGTTCATGTTTTAATTTAAAGGATTCAAAAATAAAGCTTTATTTTGTTCTAGTACTTCTGGATTATTGATAAATGCATCAGCATACTTAAATGCCGACTTTGACCATATTGCATATTCAGAATCCGACATTTGAATGGCCGTATTAAATGCTTCAATAATGTTATTTTGATTTTTGATATCAACATCCCAACCTACCCATTTAGATGCTAACGCCTTCCAAGGTGTTTGATCTGATATTAAAACAGGCAGTCCACTAGAGAGGGCCTCAAGGATGGCATGTCCGAAATTTTCACCTTCAGAAAGCAAAACAAAAAAGTCATAGTCAATTAATACATCCGGTATTTTTTCACTGTCTAAAACATCTTTATAGGATACTCTGATATGATCAGGTAATTGAGATATTACATTTTGGCACTTCACCCAATAATCTTGGTCATAAATAGGTCCATAAAGATCTAAAACCAAAGGATACTTAATATGCTCCAAAGCTCGAAGCATTACTAATGTTCCCTTTTCAATAGAAATTCTTGCAACATTTATAAACCTAACAGGATTCCGTTTTTCGTGTTTTTGTTGAAAATTAGGATTCAGTCCACGAGGTAGATTAGATGCAATATGTATTAAACTATTCTTACCAATAATTGATTTTATAAAACTAGCTTCATCAGCATTTGTGGCATGAAAAGTAACCTTCTTATAAAGATCGAAAAGAACCGCTAGCTTCAAAAACAACTTCTTCTTAAACCCTTTAACGGAAAACGCTTGTGGATTTAACATCCCTCTGGCTGCTACAATAGTTTTCTGTTTTTTGTCACTTACCAATAAAGGTACGATTGAAAAAAACCAACTGTAAATGCCATTGATATAGAGGATATCAAACTCTGTTGATTCTAACAGAGTTTTAAGGTTTTTTTTGTTTAAGTTTTCCTTCGAAAAATAATATACTGAAGTGTAATCATTCAATTGGTTCCAAGAATTAGATACGATCGAATCATAAACTTCATTAGAACAATAATCGCTATCTCTAGTAATAATAAAAAAATCATGGTATTTTCCCAGATGATCTATCATATTAGCATAAGAACGCACAGGGCCTCCAGATTTTGTACCAGGTAAAAACCAATCTATCGTAATAAGAATACTTTGTCGTTTCAATAGGTGGTTATTTGTTTAATATATTTTTCTGAAGATATCGATACAAGAAGCCTCTAACAATAAAAAATACAATAAGCCCTTTTATCAAGTGATTCAAAACCATGTAAAATTCGTTTCCGGGTCTTATAAGATAACTGAATAAAAAAGGCAACCAAATAAGGTTTAACATATTATTGCTGATATATGCATTATAAAACCAAAGTGAAATTCTGGAAAAAAACATGCCTAATAAAAAGAGGGCTACTATCGAACCGTAAAATCCAAAATTAATATAAATATCACCAATAACACCAATACTCATTGATGTAGATGAGTTTAAACTATAGCCCGTATAGTAATTGAACCGTTGATAGTCGTTCACTTCACGTTTGTCTGGGTATAAAAACCGTGGTACTATTGAAGAAGCTATATCTTCCATCAATGCCGTTCCATTTTCAAAAGGCACATTGTTTGGAACATGACCCATTACCATTGACGTCTGAAAACCCTGATTTAACCTACTAATAGTTTGTAGCACCGAGTCATTATTATCAATATCTTCATTAAATGTTTCTTGTATAGAACTGAATGTTATTAATTCTGAAAGCAAAGCTGTTTTTTCTTCAAAGGATATTTCTTGCTCCCAAACCACTCTTCTATATTCAGCCTTTATGCCCTGATAAACAGTTAAGAACAGCATGCCTGTTAAAGCTACTGTAATTTTAATCTTATTAGAAATTTTGTAACGAAGACTAATATACATCAATATGAAAATAGAGAAAACGATAAACTCTATTAACAGTGCATTCAAAATCGAAGACACAGCTATTTCTAAAAACACAATAATGACAAATAATTTATCAATCTTCTTTTCTGAAAAGATTAAACTAAATACCCCAGGCCATTTCAATATAATGAAAAACGTCACAATGGATCTTAAAGAATAGGGAAGAACCAGCATTGCAAGACTGCTTATAATGCCAATTGCAAAAAAGATTCGCCCCAATATTGATGCCATTTCAGGATCAATTTGCAGAGGCTTTAATTTTAATTTAGGTCTAAACACAAATAGACCAGCGATAAAAGATAAACTTGCATACGTGGCAAATGGCAAATATTGTTCGATAGGCACAGCCATACTGCCAAGTTCTCCATATTTATACTCCAACATAGGCGCAATACCATACTGAAGTACATACAATAGGGCTGTCAACTCAAATAAGGGAAAGGATTTGCCCATATTTTTAACAAGCCTATAGCAGAAAAAAAAGAACGCAATGATAAGAATGTATTCAGTCATTAATTCTATTCAAAAATTGCTTATGTTTTTCTCTAAAGCCCTCATAGGAAAAGTGTTCGCGCGCGATGTCTATAGCACTTTTTGACATCTGATCAAATTTCAAATCATTATCAATTAAACTTTTTATACATAAATGATGTTTCTCTAAATCAAAAGGATCTATACAATAGCCATTCTTTTCCATAAAAACGGCCTCTTGGGAACCATCTTGATTACCTACAATAATAGGAGACCCGCAAGCCATAGCTTCTAGAGGAGTTAAGGGGATGCCTTCTCCTCTACCCACACCTCGATCGGAAACCAATGAAAAGACGCGAGCTACTCTGTAAAATCTTGGCAAATCGTCTTCATGAATCATTCCAGAAAAATAGACCCGATTAGAAACATTATACTCTTTAGCTAATTTTTTTAAGTGGTCAATCATGTCGCCCTTCCCACCAAAAACTAAGACTGATTTGTTATCAGTCTTGACAATTTTTGAAAACACTTCAATTAAACGTTCATAGCCTTTGTGAGCTGCTGTAAACGACAAACGTCCAAGCGTTAAAATCCAAGGTGAATCTATTGGATTTGGCAAATTATACCTTTCATAAAAATCGTCTTCAGCCTTCGAATTTGAAGGTGAGAATTTCTCCAAATCAACACAATCCCAAATCACCTCGGTGGAATTCGTTGCTCTAAATCCATTTTCTTCAATATAGGTTGCTGTAAAATGACAATCAGAAACAACATGATCTACTTTTTTAAACCCTTCTTCTACTTTGGGACGTAAACCACTCCAGACTTCCAACCCATAAACGTTTAGGATACTTTTTGCTCTATTAAAAAGCTTAAAACGCACTAAAATCTCGGTGAGGTTCACATGTCCTAACCAGATGATGTCCGGTTTCCAAAAATAAACAGCTTGTAAAACCTTAATAATGTAGTTTAGTTTACTCAATTTTGAAATACCTGATCCATGCCAATAGACTTCAAACGGTTCTTCAAACCCACCTTCCTCTGGAGCCAAAAGCGAAAACACCCTAACATTATTGGCATCCACTATTTCACGCAATGCACTAATTTGATAGCGATTATAACGACTAATCCCGCCTTTATCAAAACAGCCAGGAGAGAGGTATAATATTTTTTTCATGCAAATTATTTTTTATGGAAAATTGAATTGGGCGTTAGTATATCATTACTATTTAGAGTGCTCATGACGCCAATCCATGTGCCTTCAGGAACTACAGTGCCCGGCAATAAAACGGAGTTCAATCCAATGGCAGCTCTATCACCAATAATGACATTTCCAACAATCATAAACTGATCTTTCTTATCTGCCATTGTGGAAAATGAATATCTTTTTTTATCTTCTTTATCATTCAGGTTTCTGTAATGATGTGAAAGACTGTAAATTTTGCTTCCAGAGGCTATCGTCACATTTTCTCCAATTGAAACGCCACCGTGAGACTGAATTAAACTAAATGGAGCGATATGCACGCCATTTGCTAAAGACAACATTCCCCACGGAATTTCACTTTTTCCAGATTGGTAAAATTGCCTATCTGTGGCATTAAAAGCGCCTCCCAAAAAAATAGTATTTCTATCTATCCAGACATTATGTCCAATACTTATCATGTGATAGTTTTCGAAATACACCCCTTCATCTATAATGACATTTTCTCCGCACGATTTAAATTTTTTCCTGTAATACATATAGCGCAGTTTCCTGCCTATACCACCAGAAATTGGGCGAAGAAAAGACTCCACTAGTTTACCAAAATGATTACTCATTAAGCAGTTGGATTAAAACATCACACACAAACTTCACCTGTTCTTCTTTGAGGTCATAATATGTTGGAAGATTAATGCCTTGTTGGTAAACTCGATCCGTTACGGGGGTATGATTAACATCTTTCAAATAGGGCATTTGCGACATCGGATAGAAAAAAGGACGTGAATCCACATCGCGTTTCTTAAGTTCTGTCATGAATTTCTCTCGCGTCTCCCAGTTCCATTTTTTATTTTCTAAACAGATTAACCAATAGGCATTTTCAGCCCATTCCTCGGTATTATTTAAATTGACACCATCAATCTTACCCAAGTATTTAGTGTACCAATCAAAGATAACTTGGCGTTTTTTCATAAAGTCATCAATGCGTTCCAATTGTGCACAGCCAAGCGCTGCTTGGATATTCGTCAACCTAAAGTTAAACCCCGCTGCTGTATGCCAATACCGCTTTTCTTTACTCATAGCATGATCTCTCAAATATTTACAGCGATTGTAGAAATCTTCGTCATCAGTGGTGATCATGCCTCCTTCTCCAGTGGTCAGATTTTTATTGCCATAAAAACTGAAAGTCGCACAATGCCCCCAAGAGCCTACACGTTTCCCGTGAACTTTAGCACCATGAGCTTCTGCAGCATCTTCAATGACCCATAAGCCATGCTTGTTAGCTATTTCCAAAATGACATCCATTTGAGCTGGATGCCCATACAAATGGACTGGCATAATGGCTTTTGTTTTTGGAGTAATCAAAGCCTCTATGCTTTTTGGATCAATACATAAATTAAATTCGTCTATATCTGCAAAAACTGGTGTAGCATTGCAATGTAAAACAGCATTTGCAGTAGCAATAAACGACAGGTTGGGCATGATGACCTCATCGCCTTCTCCGATGCCATGAGCAGTGAGCGCCAATTGAATGGCCACGGTACCATTACTCACAGAAACTGCATAACGAGATTGGCAAAAATCAGCAAACTCAGCTTCAAAACGGTCAATATATTTACCTAAACTGGAGACCCAAGTGGATTTGACGGCGTCTGTGACATAATCAATCTCTTTTTGGGTAATGGAGGGTTGTGATATGGGTATAAACATTTTTTAAATTTTTGATAGTATATAATTTAATCTAATTTCATAAGTATGATCGCTATGTGCTCTTTTAGCACCTGCTTCTCGAATTTTTTTCATTTCGTCTGGAAATCTTTTAGCCTTATCTAAAATCTCAAGTAATTCATCATAGCAATTGAAAATTAATACCTCTTTACCTGGTTCAAAACAATCTTCGATAGATTTTCTGTTATCCAAAATATGAAGGCCGCCGCAACCTGCAATTTCGAAGGCTCGACAGTTAACAGAGTCAAACTCTCTCATAGGGCTTGTATTTAAGACCCCCAAGCCACTTCCAAATATTTTAGATTTTTGCTCTTTAGTTATAAATTTTTTAGTGTGATTTTTTATAATTTCCTTGTACGCCCAATTTGGAGGTGGCGGACCATACAAACCTAATTCAACTTCGTCCTGAATTAACTTTTTTGTAATAAACTGTCTATAATCATAAAAAGAACCAGCAATGACCAACTCATTATTTGATTGCTGATATGTAGGCTTATGCCAGGCAGGATTCATGGCTTCCAAAAGTTGTTCTGCATTAATACCCAAACTCTTCACTTTATGGGCAGCATAGGCGTCTTTTATATAAACAAAATCCAAATATTCTGAGAGTACACCTCTTTTAGTCATATTGGCCGCAGGATCACCCCACCATGACACTGTAATAATTCCTTTTTTCTTACATTCAAAAAGAACCGCTTCGTCTAAGCTTTGTGTCAAGGAAATCATCAAATCAATCTTTGTAGTACGAATGGTTTCTAAAATGAACTTTTCCTGATTAGATAATTGTGGGAATATTTTACTCTGTATATCCTTGACGGCACGATAAATTTTGGAATAGGATTTACTCACAGAGATCGTTCCCATATGAATAACTTCATGACCCATTTGTTGCAAAGTAAAAGAAACGTTGTCAACAAAACTATCATTAAGACAATAATTAGGTATTAGTACTTTCATCAAGTTTTTCTAATAAGTTATAATATACTTCTTCACAAAAGTATGGACTTTGTTTGTAATTTAATCCTATCTTGTTCATTGCTTCACGAAAATCAAATGTTTCTAAGTTCGTATAGTCAACTATGATCATTTTTGGAAAAGTTTTGTCAATAATATAATCTTTAGCAGTAATTAATTTATCAGAGCACCAAACATCTAAGTCTAAAGCCAAATACTCAAATATTTTATTTGGTGCACAATATCTGACATTTATAGAATTACCTTTATAGAGTACTAATCCTACATCATATTTTCCCGTTAATTTAGGAATATTTTCATATTGAATACTCCCTTTGAATTTAACGTTCTGATAAGATTTTAAGGTATCAATAATATTTTTATTAGATGTATGCGAATAAAAAGTAATTTCAAATTTATTATTATTACCAAATTGTGTCAATACTTCATTTAAGTATAATCCTTCAAATGAAAGTGAACCTATATACAAAAGTCGGATTACTTCGGCCTCCTTTAGTGTTTCTTTCGAATTATACTTAGGAGTATTAATTAGCCATAATTTTGACGGATAATTAGGCATGACATTGAATTTTGAGGCGTCTAAAGTCGGAAAATCATTTTCAAAAAATTTTAACCGATTTTTATTTGTATGAGAAATCCACTTCGCATTTTTCAAAATCGGAAGCTCATATTTTCTTCCTAAGCGTTCAAAAAACGATTGCTTTTTATAGTCTTCTTTCGAGAAATACTCATGGTAATGAACAAAGATATTAGTATTTAATAATCCAAAGACTTTTTTAAAAAGCAACAGCGGAAATACACTTATTGACTCAAAATAGAAAACATTTTTAGGATGGGACATCAAATATAAAAGTGCTTTTAACGTGTAAATAAAATAATCCAAAAAACTTATTAATTTATTAGCAATATTAGAGCTTGTAATTCTCAGCTCCTTTCTTGTCAACAACTTGTAATCTACGCTATTGGCTTCTAAATAAGATGTCATGTTTAGTAATGGTGGGTATAGATGTTTTGATCGGTAATGGAGAATTAAAATTGTCATGACTCTATTTATTATTTATCACGTTTACAATCCGATTACCAACAGCATTCCAAGTGTTATTCTTAATAGCATTTCTTCTCGCCATTTTACGCATATTCAAGTATGCATCTCTATTAACAATGAGATATTCCATTTTTTCCGCTAGTTCTTGTTCATCTGTTTCATCTTGGAGCAAGAAACCTGTTTGACCATCAATAATATATTCTGGTATAGCAAAAGAATTTGAAGAAATGGCTGGACAGCCATAATAAGCTAATTCAATCAATACTAAAGGGTTGATATCTTTTTTAGTTGGGTGTAATAAAGCGAATGAAGAGTTGAATATTTCTAATAATTTCCTTTTCTCCACTTCGTTTTTTTTATCCACAAAGCCGATGTAACGAACACCATAATCATTGATAAAACCCTCTGGAGGGGCATCTCCAACCACGTTGATTTCGATATTTGTATATTTCTCTTTTACAACTCTAAAAGCTTTTAACACCACCTCTCCACCTTTAGGTTTAAACTCTCTAGATATAAAAAGAAATTTATAATCTGACTTATAAATATCACGTTCGGGAATATCTATGAACCCTCCTACTCCAACATTCAGAAAATTTTCACCTTCAAGATTGTAAGCTTTTTTAGTTTCGTTTAAAGCCCATTCTGATCTGAAAAAGACTTTCTCAGCGTTTTTTAACCATTTCGCTTCTTTCTTATAAATTCTATTTAAATCATTGCTTTGAAATTCCTTCTTATCATTATAAATCTCCACATAAGTTGCAAAACAAGCATCATTAAAGCAAAAATACGGCTTTATAGGATTAGTATCAATCCACTGGGTAAAACCATGAAAAAAATAGGCATCAAAATCACCTCTTATATCTTGAAACTGCTTGGCCACATTATTTAATCTAAAATCGGAAAAATGATGATAATTCCTTTTTAGATGAAGCTTTTTCAATATTACCGATGTGACTTTTGACTTAAAATCTTGTCTCGGATTTATTAAATAGTAATCAGTGTCAAAGGAATCCTTCAGGTGATTATAAGTCGCAAAATTAACTCCAGAACCACCTCCACTTGACTCCTTCAAACTTGTATTTGTAATATAAGCTAATCTCATTTTTAAAATCAATTTAATTTAGAAATAAATAATTTGAAATGAAAACAAAAAAAATGACTTCTATTTTATTTTACATCATCACCAATCATTCTACATTTGATGATATCGCAAATTCATAAACTCGTTTTCCGCAAAGCAGTGCATAAATCCAACTCACTTACTTCAAAGATTGTATTAAATTCTCAATTATATATTCGTAAGAATAATCTTTTATAATCTCTCCACTTACTATTCCCATTCTTTTTGCGATTTTTGGATTTTTAGCTAGGAAATCAATTTTTGAAGTTAAGTCATTGATGTCTCCCATATTATAAATATACCCATTCTCTTGCATGCACAAATCTTCTACACATCCTACGGTGTTTGATAGAATTATAGGCAAATTAAAATTCATGGCCTCATTAATAACCAAACCCCATGTTTCCAATTCACTTGGTAATACCATAAGATCTCCAGTAATATAATAATCTAATAAGGCTCCTTGATTCTTAAATCCGACCATTTTAAAGGTGTTGGGTGGATATGTTTCACAAGCTAGCCTAACTTCATCGTAAAGCTTCCCATCACCTACAATGGTAAGATGCACTCTATCACTAATTCTCCCAACGGCCTCGATTAAATCAAAAATTCGTTTTTCTGGATGTAACCTCCCAATAAATAGAACATTAAATTTATTTGGAATGTCTAACTTGTGGCGTATTTCAAGTTTGTTATTCTTATGTTCCCGATAATAATGCTCAAATTTTGTATTATCTATGGCATGAGGAAGATGAAGAAGCTGAGCTTCTTTTATGCCGTAAGACTGAAAAAAAGTCTTATTCTTTGTGCCTACATAACCAATTTTAGTATATAGCGGAAACAAAAATATCCCATAGAGAAAGTGTTTTACTTTTCTCTTCCAACGCGCTAATCTCTTATCTCCCTCTATAGAGTTATCTCCCCTAACATATATTTTTATCTTCAACAGCTTACAACAAAAAACAGCCCAGACCATTGTAAAATAGTTCCATCCATTGATAACTAGAACATCAGGCTTATCTTTTTTTAGTTTGCCATAGATGCTTAAATTCATCAAGCCAAAAAACCCATTGAACATTCCCTTTTTAAATGCTTGATTTTCTAAGATCTCATGGGTATGGCCAGCAACTAAATCCACATCCCAATTGGGGAGTTCGCCAAACTCAGGATGGAAGCGTATTCCGTTTTGACTCAAACCATAATTGGTACAATAATAAACCTTTAGATCGACCAATCTATTTTGCTCTAGTTTATCATAGAGCGGCGAATGGTATTGAATGGGATGGGATTGCAAGAATGATATTTTATACATTACTATTCCCTAAAACTTTATTTAAACCACCAACCAATACTTTTGCTGATGCCCTTGCACTATATTTTTCCAAACATTCTAGCTTTACATTCCAATTTACCTCATTTAAGAAATAGCTTCTTAAAATTCTTTCAAGTCTTATATCCAAATCTTCATCAGAATCATTATCATTATAGGTCATCAAAAATTGATCTGCATTACATTCCTTTAAAATATCAACAACTGTACTTTTTTCATGGAAAAAAGCAAATACTGGTCGTTTGCTTAAAATAGCTTGAAAAATCTTAGAGGCTGTATAATGCGGTGATGGACTTCCTATAGCCAACACCCCTTGTGCTTGACCCAAAAAATAAAGAATATTCAAAAATGGCAATCGGTCTCTTTTTTCAATAACAACATCCGAAAGATCAAAATCATTGGCGAGCTCTTGTATGGTTTTCCCTGGATATAATCCGGTACCTATAAAATAAAGTTTGATGTGATCATTCCATTGGTTCATATCCCGAAACTTTTTTATAGTAGCAAAGAACTTATGAAAAAAAGGAGCTGAATTGGGCAAAAATGTACCAGCATAAATGTATGGAATCACATCTTTTTCATTGCTCCATGGAGTTTCAACATCTAGCTTTAAGACATGGTCATTAGGATCAAAACCGTAAGGCATGGCCACATCTACTTTCTTCGCTCTTTTATCATTTCTGTCCAAAACACCTTGATAATAGGCTTTTGCTACCCCACTTATCAAACTTGCCTTCTTTACTGCTATGGGTTCTAAAATTCGAGCAATACCTAATGCCAACCGCTGCCGTAGGCCTGAATTCGGATAATTTTTCATGTCTCGAACCCAAGGGTCTATATAATCAATTCCATAGGGAATTTTATATTTTGAATTGAGTATTCTACCTAGTAACGCTGGATAATAAGATGGTACCGGAATCCAAATAAAATCAATTTTATTTTCTGTTATAATTTTTTTAGCGCCTTTATAAAGCTGCCAAAAGGATCGAATCCCAATATCTCCAAATATTCTAATTTTACCTAATGGAATAGCATTGACACGATGGACTTCAAAATGATCCTTAAATGTCTTTTCAAAATCTAAGTCGGGTATTTCCTCAAAAAACGCTTCCTTAACCGTAAGAATGATAGGATGCCATCCAAATTCCGGCAAAAAATTACCAATCAATCTCGGTCGATGAACACCAGCTAGATTTGAAGGATGCCATAGTGGATATATAATTAACACATTTTTCATTTTAGTAGGTTTTTCAATAATAGACTCTGCTTTTCCCATGAAAATGCCTTGGCCCGATCCCATCTCTCAATTTTATTCTTAATTTCAAAAATCCCTTTATCCAGTTTCTTAATTTCTTCTTGTAGTGTAAATTGTATGATTTTTCCCGACTGTTTTCCCAGTTGCTCTAAAAAATGTGCTTGACCAAAGGTATCAGTAGCGAGTATATAGAGTCCTGCTTGGGCATAGGCTAAAAATTTGTTAGATAAACAAATATCTTTATTAACATCTCCCATTTTATCTTCCAATGCGAGACCAACATCCATTGTAGACAAAAAATGATGCAGTTTGTCTTGGCTCATCGGTTGATGAAAGATTACATTTTGAGTAGGCTTCATGGCGTCTATAAAATTATTATTGGGCTTTCCTATTAAATGAAATTTCAGCTGAGGAAATATCTTCGCAACACCAAATACTTCTTCTAAACCTCTTTTAGGACTTATATTCTGTGAGAACCATACAAAGTTGAATTCTTCTTTTAAAACATTTGGTTGGGTAAAATCTTCCGACTTAAACGCGTTAATAATTACTGCTCGCTTTGTTTTAGCTTTCAGTTTGAAAACCTCTTCACATTTTAATTTTATGCCTTCTGAAGCATAGGTAATAACATCAGCCTTATTAAAGGTGGATTGCATAATCAAGAACCTATTTTGCAATTCATGGTTTTTATTAAAGTACAATTCTTCTCCAGGATGATAGTCTTCAATATCTAATTGTAGTTTTACGCCAGTTTTAATAGAAGCTTTAAACGCTGGAAAAAAAGCACCTAAATTATGTGCAATCACCCTTGATGGGTTATAACTTCTTAAAAAGTACTTTGTCCTAAACCACAATTGAGGCGTTTTATCATTACTGGCAAAAGCAGATATAGTAAACTTATGACTAAAAAATCCATTTAAACTAATTGCTATTTTATGTAGTACTTTAGATATAATAGTTTCTAAAAATGCAATATTTCTATCTATTTCAAGGAAGTTAACTTCGGGATTGCTTAATTTTATTTCTTCTGATAATGCAAAACTCCAATCATGATGCTTAAAACAAATAACGTGACAGTCAAATTTTTTCTTTAGAGTTTCAAATTCTTTGACTAACCTAGGATTTGTTGCTAGACTAGAGGTGGTAACAAATAAAATCTGTGAACTCTTATTCATACAATAATGTCATCAAATTTGTCTTATTAGGCAAAATAGCATCGGTATATAAATTGAAATTGAAAGTTTCAAAAATCTTGAGACCATCTTGTATATCCTTTTCAGTACTACTCGTCTTCCATTTTTAAAGTTGAGCAATTGAATCATCCTCTGTATGGCCGCTACTAGAACTAAAGCTTTGCTTACCCAATAAAGATTCAAATTGCTTATAATTGATAGACATTTCTAAAAACTTCTCCAATGCGCTAAAGGTTGATTTTTTCTCAACCACCAAATCCTCGTAAAAGATTATTAGCGTATTGTCTTTGTCTAAATTATCAATAACAAAAGAAAATTGACTTATTGTCTGAAATACCAATAAGGTAAATGCAGATACTATTAAGTCATATTTGCTCTCAAAACTTTTAAAGAAAGTTCCACTTTTTTCAGAATCCTCATATCTCCAAACCCCATAATTTTGCTTATGGTAATCAAAATTATTCCCAAACTTCAAAGAGGATGCTGCAACGGCAAAAGGATGCCTTAATAAAACAATAGATTTTAAACGATATCTTTTTTGAAAATAGGAGTACATGAAATTACCAAAACACAATTTATGAATAGTAAATTTATTATCACCAAAAGTTTTTGGATCAGAAAAACTTAGGAATCGAATATTACGCTTATTCAATTTAAAAAGTCATCAAAATAGGTGTTTGTCTCTTTATCGAAAAAAGAATCTTAGCTTCTTATTATACATTAACCATATATTACTTTATAATTTGTTTATGTACAAAAGTTGAAAAAGACTTTGCTGTACGCCAACCGAAAATATGTTTTATAATTTCTATAATCTTACCTCCCAAGACAGGCTCATAAGTACTACCTCCTAACCGTTTAGCAGTGTCAATAGCTATTTTATATATAGTTTTATGTTCAGGATAGGCACCAATAGCTATAATTTTATACTGTAAAGCCATAGCTTTCCTGTAGGAATCAGTATCCTTTACTACACCTAATTGATCCATTTTAGAGTTTAATGCCCTTAGTTGACTATCAAAATGGATTTCCTGTTTTTGATTGGCAATATTGGTTCCAAATGGATGTTTCCTATAATAATTGAGGCCTTTGGGCTCAAAAAGCACACCTTCTGAAGCCATGACCATTCTACAGAAAAATTCTCCGTCTTGGTCTTTTTTTAATGTCTCGTCCCACAATCCTCCTTTTTCAATTATTGATTTAGGAGTTAACCAAGCACTCGTTTGTACTGATTGAAAAGTGCCATTGGCACCATAAAGATTTAATAGAAAGCCTGCAACGTCATCAGTGGTATACAAAAAGTCATCACCAGTAATGACACCGTTGGCAACGGTTTCTGTAAAATGTTTTGTTCTACAAACTGCTATTTTTTTAGGACTTTCTTTTAACAGAGCCATTTGCTTTTTAATTTTATCTTCACTTATGATATCATCAGAATCCAAAAACTGAATAAAACCGCCTGAGGCTAGTTGAATCCCAAAATTTCTGGCTGCACATGCGCCTTTACCTATATTTCTTTTTAGAATGAAATTATTTGCTTCTATACTTTCTAAATATGCAAGAGAACTATCTGTTGAACTATCATCAACAACGATAACTTCTATATTTGGATAGCTTTGATTAAAAACAGAATCTAACGTCTCCTTTATAAACTCTATACTGTTATAATTGGGAATAATGACTGAAACAAGGTTGTTGAACATTTACAAGAGCTGCTTTTTACTTCAATAATTTTTTAATCTGTAATGCTTTTTGAAAACCTACAATACTTGAAAGTTTTTTAAATTTATATCCTCCCACAGGCCACATCTTTATAAAACCTAAATCGTAAAACTCGTTAGCTGCATTTTTAGCAAGATTTGGATAAAAATTATAAAACTGATACATGAACATCAAAAAATTTTGTGCTAAACCTGTTTTTAATTCCTTTACTAAACCTTTTTGTTTTGCATAATATTTATACGAAATAAAGGAATTTAATAAACTTTCTGCTTTTTCATAACTTAAATTATTGCTCTGTGAAATACTATTAGCATTACCAGATCTGTAGAATACTTTAGCATTCTCACAAAAAACAATAGCTTTAGAGTTTAATAAAACACGACAAAAGAATTCACCATCTTGATTAATTTGCAAATTCTCATTCCATTCTCCAGATTGTTCTATCAAAGCCCTAGGGGTCAACCAAATTGAAGTTTGGCCCATTCCCTTTCCACTCCATGAATCTAATAACCACAAAAATGGACGTTCATAATTTTTATTAATAATTTGGTGACTCCAATTTACTTTGTCTGGATCAGTAATAAAACGCCCCCACATACCACTTGCAACACACACATCATCGCAGTTCTTCAACAGTTCCACTTGACTCTGAATTTTGTTTTCGCTTAACAAATCATCAGCGTCTAAATATTGTATGTAATCGCCTGAGCTCAGCTCAAACCCACGATTTCTTGCGGCACAAGCTCCTTTTTTTTGGTTTTTTCCAATGATGATCTTGTCTGACGTATATCTTAAAGCTATTTCATAAGAGTTGTCCGTAGAGTGATCATCAATGATAATTATTTCTATATTTTTGTACGTCTGATTTAATATAGAATTTATTGTATCAATAATAAATCCTTCCGCATTGTAGACTGGTATGATTACAGAAACTTTCGGTGACATTAAATTCGTTTATTAATTTAGCATGAATTTCTTTCAACAAATCAGAAGCATTCCAAAAATTCAACAATATTTCTAGAAGTTTTACAATTTAAGACTTTTCGAAAAAGGCTTTAGAGATAATGAGGAAGCAACATCCCTTCTTCTTTTCGATGTTGAGCAATACATCTATAAATTTTAAAGATTTTATAATATGCGATTATTTGACATACATAATAACGCTTGAAGCCACTCATTACAAACTTAATACTCGAAATACTAGCATCCTTAAGAATTTGTTTTTTAGATTTATGTAAATTATTATGATTTTTATATTCAATTAATTCTCTAGTGAATACTTCATTAACTATATGCCGTAAAGTCGTTTTGGGTTTACGATCTTCTCTATCATGAAAGACCATTGTTGAAATATTTAGCCCCACTTTCAAATTATGCCGTTTTAATCGGTTCAAATAATCATCGTCTTCACCATAATGTGGAAATAACGGGTCAAAACCTCCAATTTTTTCGATAGTAGAAACTGGAAGTAGCCAGCAAGCCGCATTCGCGAAATCAACTGGATAAAAATTTTTAGAACTTTCTCTAATAACCTTTGTAAGCAATTCCCTATTATTAGCAAGAGTATATTTCAAAAACATACTATCCAATAAGGTACCTGAACCATTCATTTGTAAGGGAACTATCACCCCATATTCTGTGTTTTGGAGATGATCCCTAATTAGTTTTTCAACAGTGTTCTTCTCTATCCACGCATCTTGATTTAAAAGAAAAACATAATCATAACTTTGATTAAGTGCCATTTTAATTCCTAAATTATTTGCTTTCCCAAAACCCAAGTTTATACCAGATTCATGAACTTTTACTTGAGGGTAGTTTTTTCTAATCAATTCTACTGAATTATCTGTGGAATTATTGTCAATCATCATAATGTCCATTGACACTGAAGAATTTATCAAACTGCCAAAACATTTGTCAATCCAATTAGCAGCGTTATAGGCTACTATAATAGCAATTATCTTCATTAATATTGATTTATCAATTTAATAATATCATTGAAGGATTGATATACAATGTTTTTTTGAGTTTGAGAATTTTTTATCAAAATTTCTTTATCAGTTTTTAAAGCATCTATTGCATTATTAGTGATTTTCTCATATTCCGTACATGTATCTAAACCTTCCACGCCCCATGTTTCCAAATAATTTTCTAATTTCCTTATACTTGGATTTAATCCAACGTAAGGTATATTATATGACATTGCAGTTATAACACCGTGTAGGCTTGTTCCAATAAAGAGTTTTGCTCCAGCAATTAATTCCATGAGTAAAAAGATATTCTTTTCAATTCTTAGGTTAATTTGAGGGTTATTAATGTATCCTTTAATTATTTTTAAAGCCTTTAAATCATCATGACCCGAGCAAAACCCAATGGGCATTAATAATATTTCCAAATTAGTAATTATTTGCAAATCATTCAATTGCTTCGCTATTAATTCCAATTTATTCATCGACTTAAAATATCCAACTTGAAATATAATATAATCATTATTTTTTTTTGATTGAATGTGGGTGAATATATCGCTCATAATTAAGGCCGAATCTGGAGACAGTATTGGTTTTACCTGAGAAAAATGAGTTTCTATATCATTAAAAATACTTTCATTTCGGAATGAGGCATAAATCGAATTTTCAAGGGATTTTTCTATTATTTTCGAATATCTATTTGTCGATACTTCGTTTCCTCCAACAGCATTAAATATTAGATGGTAATTACCCATTAATTCCTTACTACTCGGGACGAAAGGTAAGATTTCATTTATGTTTCCTATATATTTTTGCGCAAAAGTATTTAGAAATGTCTTGAACGGAAGGCGATGATACAAATTATAATAGGTAGAAGATAAAAAACTTAAAGTAGATGACCATTCTGTTTCAAGGACTTCTCCTCCTGCTATAATTAAAAAATCTTTATCTGTATTTTGTCTTTTATTCCATAATTCCTTATACGATTTTGATTTTAACGCACCGTATTGTGTCAGATCTGACTTTGTAGTTCCAATAATTTCAATTTCATATTTACACTCGGCACTAAATACTTTCTGTATAATAAGAGGAAACAATAAGTCTCCATAATTTAATCTATCACAGGCACAATAAACAAATATTTTTTTCATCGATTTAATAAGTTATATAATACTTCCATTACATTTTGATTAGAATACTTATACAATTCCATACCTTTTTTGAAAGAATGTCTATAGAATGCAGATATAATTTCCTTAGATTCCTTTTTCTTGATTATTTTCAAAATGTTCTCTCTATCTTCTTTTTTTAAAGGTATGTCTTTATCATCTAGGAAAGACTTGGACAACAAGGTGTATTTAAATGCTACGAATGGATTATTTCTAATCTCAGAAGATTCCTGATCTTCATGCGTTCTGTAAGCAACCATTCCTATTGGCATCAGTAGTACATTAAATTTTTTTGATAAAATATGCCACATTTCAAAATCACCAAGCATTCTTTTACCGGTAAAGCCTCCCACATGTATAAATAGTTCTCTCTTTATAATTGAAGAAAGAGGCGCTCTATTAAATATGGGATTACTAGTGTAATGAGTCAAATATGCCTCGTTTGGACTTAATAAATACGGCAAAAAGCGTTCCTTCTCACGTTTTAAAGAAAGGAGACCGTATCCAGCTTTAGGGAACTGCTCCATGTAAAAAACCAACTGCTCTAATCCATAAGGATAAATTATATCATCGGCATCGACATACTTTATATACTTACCTTTTGCATAAGATGCAGCTTGGTTTCTGTTCGGATAATCACCTAGATTGGTTTCATTTAAATAAATATTAATCCGCTCGTCCTTATCAGCATAACCAATTGCAATCGCAACAGAGCCATCTTTTGAACAGTCATCCACAACGATAAGTTCCCAATTTTTATATGTTGAGGCCAAAACACTTTCTATGGCCTGAGCAATATATTTTTCTCTATTATAGACCGTCATCAATACAGACACTAGAGGTTGATTTTCTAAATTCATTGATTTTTTGATTTTTGCTGTCCCATCGGAATTTTAACTGCCAACTCTCGCTCTAGGCTTTCTAAAGTGTCATTTTTTACATGAGCAATAAAATCCGCTGTCGCTTTTCTATGATTGTAAATAATTTTATAATTGTGCCAAATCCATTTTATCGGAGAGCGCCACTTTATAGTTCTATATAACACAAGTGCATAAGATTTTAATGTGTAGGTTCTATCATCTATATATTGAAAGCATCGGTAAATAAAAAATTTTGTAATTAGGGTTCTCTTATAGGTATAGTCTGGAAATTGATAGTGATAATGGCTCACTTTAGCAGTATTATCATATATTATTTTATAGCCTTTTTCCAATGCCATTTTCGCCCAGAGCATATCTTCACCAAACATCAACGGCTGAAATGGTTCTTGTAGCAATATTTCCTTTCGGTACATGGCATTCACATCATCCCAACCGCAATTTTGACGTTGTTGTTGAGGCGACAATGACAAAAAATCTTTTGGATTTTGAAAATGCACTGAACGTGGTTTTGGTTCGGATTGTGGTCTAAACCATTCATGAGGGTTTTTATCATCATCATGTGGTACAACTTGCTGTCCACAAACTGCAGCTACTTCAGGATCATCAAAATTGTTTAGCATAGTTTCCAGCCAAACCTCATCAATAGCCGAGGCATCTTGCACGGTCATCACCACATACTCACCCTTAGCATTTTGTACGCCAAAATTTCGCGTTGCCCCATGATTAAATGTTTTTGGGTCAATGGGAATAACACGAATATAAGGAAATTGGGACAAAAATTCTACCGAACCATCCGTACTCCCTGAATCAATCACTACAACCTCACACTGCAAAAAAAGAGTTTGCTTTTGAATACCAGCAATAGTTTTAGGCAAGGTATCCAT
The DNA here is from genome assembly GCF_053579655.1 of Gelidibacter sp. Taxonomy (NCBI): domain Bacteria; kingdom Pseudomonadati; phylum Bacteroidota; class Flavobacteriia; order Flavobacteriales; family Flavobacteriaceae; genus Gelidibacter; species Gelidibacter sp. The sequence goes on from NZ_JBMDWE010000035.1 coordinate 28,932, forward strand.
GCCATTTTTAACTGGAATAACAATTGATATTTTAGGCAACAATTTCATTTACAATATTTTTTACACGTTGCTTCCAAGTAGAGACCTTTAAAAATTGCTCTAAATCAATTATATTCATTGGCTTTGGATTAGCTAACAAATTTTCAAATTCTTCATAATTGTTAGCAATATTCAATAAATCATTAAAATCATCTTTCAGTTTTGAATGATAATTATTGACTACAACTGGGATTCCTTGTGCCAGATAATCATATAGCTTCATACTATTCACATCCAAAGCGGCATCATTTTGATATAACCCAAAACAAACATCACTATGTTTTAATATGACATCTACCTCTTTTGGTTCCAAGAAACCAAACAATTTTACATTGGAGAATTTTGTCAATTGTAAATCGATGTCTGTTTTATAGTTTGCACCAATAAAATTAAAGTCCCATTCAGGATGTTGCTCAATGATGTTGAATAACCAATCTATTTTAATCCATTTAGAGAGCGTTCCACAATATGTAACTGTGTAACGCTTCCCTTCTCTAACTAGAGGCAGTAAGTTGATCCGCTCTTCAAAAAGCCCATTCATTAAAACTTTCGTGTTTATAAAACCTTTTTCTTGATACCAGTGTAACATTGATCGCGAACTGCTTAAGATGAACTTGGCTCTTTTTCCTGCTCTGATCAAAAGATTTTTACGTTCAATTTTCATTGACTCTACATTATTGGGTTCATTAATTATATTATGATCCGTATCAAATATCATCTCCATCTTAAGACTCAAATATTCAAAATCTTCATAACCTTTTGGCCAATAGCACCATGCCAAATTTTCATGATTTCGCAGTATACAGAACACATTGCGGTACATTAATCTTAGCAGCCCCCTATTAAGTGGGTGAAAAATTGACTTTAAAAACCCACGCTCAGGAAGAATAGGGCCAACGTAAATATTGACAATTTTTGAATTTTTATCGCTTTGCGACTTACGTTTTTTAAAAATCGTACTGCGACTGCATCTTATAATGTTATAAATTCTTGTAATGGACTCCTGCTTGGATAACGCATACAAAACAGCCATATTACGACGCCTTAACGAACTATGATCCTGTTGTTCCCAAGCATTATCGGCACCGAAATAATAAATAATCATTTGTTTGATTTTTTAGTTTGATTTGCCTATTAAACCGTCGTGGTCTATAAAAGAAGTATATAAGAATTCAAAAGCTTTTTTAGGTGTTATAAAAACAAATTACCATAATCCTTTTTTAGTTAAACAACACACTAAATTTCTATTTTACTAACTACTTATTGTAACAAATTTACCCATTCGTTCTTTTTACATTCCAATCTAAAAGTGGGTGTATAACCCCTCTTGGTTTACCAGATAATGAAATTCCTAGCTGATTTTGTGATAATTCTTCAATGGCGAACCCTAAAGTCTCATCTACAAAGTACGCTTTAACTTTAGGTATGTCTATAGAGACACTCACAAAATAACTACCGGAATTCATAAGATTTTTAGGAATTACACAAGAACTTAAATAGGATCCAACTTCACGTTTTCTCTCTTCAGTATGACTATAAAAATCACTTGTAGATAAAATCATAATACCTTCCTCGTTGAAAAGATTGAGTATGATTCTGAGATTTTTCAACTCTTCAAAAAGTGTATAGTGTACATTGATTTTGATATCCTCATTGGTAATACCTTTGCTTTGTACTTCAATACTGCGTAATTGCAGCTCGTCCTTTATATAATTATCAAATTGTTGATGAGATGTTTCAGCCTTACCATTCTTAAGATAATGTGAAATAGCTTTATCAGTATCCCCTATAAAATCGAGTGTTCCTGCAGAGAGCACCGCGGTTTTATTACATAAACTACGTATAGAGTCCATATTATGGCTTACAAAAAGAACAGTACGCCCTTGACCCTGACTCACCTCCTGCATTTTACCAATAGCCTTTTTTTGAAACTCTGCGTCTCCTACTGCTAACACTTCATCGACCACTAAAATATCAGGTTCTAAATGTGCTGCCACTGCAAATGCCAAGCGCACATACATTCCTGAAGAATACCGTTTTACAGGTGTTTCAATATATTTAGCACATCCTGCGAACTCAACGATTTCATCAAATTTTGAAGAAATTTCCTTTTTGGACATTCCTAAGATTGCTCCATTCAAATAAATATTTTCACGACCTGTCAACTCTGGGTGAAATCCTGTACCAACTTCCAATAATGAGGCTATACGCCCATGGCAGGTTATCTTTCCGGTAGAGGGTGCCGTCACACGACTCAATAGTTTAAGTAATGTAGATTTACCTGCTCCATTCCTTCCAATGACCCCTAAAATCTCACCTGGCTGCACTTCAAAATTAACATTCTGTAAAGCCCAAACATAGTCTGAATTACCTACGGTAGTTCTGTCATTGGTTTCTCCTATTTTAAGATAAGGATCTGCTTTGCCCCTCACGTTATACCACCATCGGGTTATATCATGAGCTAATGTACCTGTACCTACAGACCCTAAGCGGTACTGTTTACCTAAATTTTCAATTTTTATTATTGGTTCCATCTTCATAATTATACCGTATCCATAAAGGTTTTTTCTACTTTATTAAAACTTAAAGTTCCAACAATAATTAATAAAATCATGACACCAAAACTATAGGCTAAACTGAACCAACTAAATTCTCCAACACCTGTAAATGCATATCTAAAGATCTCAATAATTGAACTCATTGGATTTGCCATAATAACCATTTTCAAGGTCTCGTCATCAATTTCACTTAACGGGTAGATAATAGGAGTGGCATACATACCCAATTGAATAGCAAAGGTTATTAGAAATCTAAAGTCTCTATATTTGGTGGTCAACGCAGTAATCAACAGCCCCAACCCCAGGGCTAATCCTGCTGTAATAAGCACTAAAACAGGAAGCAGTAATAACACCATATTAGGATTTAACACTGCATCTGTAAACCAATAGTAGTAGAAAAACACCAATAGAAACAACAAAAACTGCACTCCAAAAGTGAGCAACTTGGATACCACTATAGATAGGGGTGTAATAATACGAGGAAAGTATACCTTACCAAAAATACTTGCATTTGCAGTGAATGTTTCTGATGTAGTTTTTAATGCTTCTGCAAAGTAATTCCAACTCACAATTCCCGCAAGGTAAAATACAGCCTGTGGCAATCCATCGGTACTCATTTTGGCGATACCGCCAAACACCACCATGAACATGATCGTAGTTAAAATTGGTTGTATAAAAAACCAAAGGGGGCCAAAAATGGTCTGCTTATATACTGAAACGAAATCACGCCTAACAAATAGTAATAGCAAATCCCTATAGCGCCATAGTTCTTTAAAATTAAGATCCAAAAGCCGCGTTTTGGGTTCTATAACTAAGGTGTAGGAGGCATTTTTTTCTTCTAAATTCATTCTATAATTATTAAAATTCAACCTTACTGAATGGTCCCGCAACCAATCCAATAACATTTACTAAAACGCTAAAACCCGAAAACTTGAAACTAAATGCTTCATTTTTTGAGCTTGTAAAGCTACTATAACATTGATAATACACTACTCAATAAAGTGGTTTATTTTTTTTTGCTATTAATTGCAATAACAAAAGTTCAACATTTTAAGTCTCTTTTATTTTGATATTATGGATTTTAGATAATCAAAATAATCGCCTTTTAAGTTTTCTATTTCTTTGGAAATCTTCTTTTTATCTACCCATCCATAATTCAGTGCAATCTCCTCTAAGCACGCTATTTTAAGACCTGTTCGTTTTTCAACGGCTTTAACAAATTCTGTAGCCTCGGTAAGCGCTTCGTGTGTACCCGTATCTAACCAGGCAAAGCCCCTGCTTAAAATTTGAAGTTTCAAATTCTCCTGTTCTAAAAAGGCTTGGTTAACGGATGTAATTTCCAATTCACCACGATGAGATGGATTGACATTTTTCGCAATTTCCACAACCGAGTTCGGATAAAAATATAATCCTACGACGGCATAATTTGATTTAGGACTAATAGGTTTCTCTTCAATACTGATCACGTTATGTTCTGTATCAAATTCTGCGACACCATAGCGTTCAGGATCCTTTACATAATTACCAAAAATAACTGCCTTTCCTTTTTCTTGAACAGTATTTACTGCATCTCTCAATATTTTTTGTAATCCTGAGCCGTGAAAAATATTATCACCTAACACCAAGCAGACATTGTCATTCCCTATAAATTCTTCACCTATTATAAACGCTTGTGCCAATCCGTCTGGGCTTGGTTGTTCTTTATAACTTAAGTTAATCCCAATGTGCTCTCCATCACCAAATAACTTTTTAAAATTTGGAAGATCGTGAGGCGTGGATATAATTAAAATGTCTCTTATGCCTGCCAACATTAATACCGATAAGGGGTAATAAATCATAGGTTTGTCATAGATGGGCAATAACTGTTTACTTACGGCTATCGTTAAAGGGTGCAATCGCGTTCCTGATCCGCCTGCTAAAATAATACCTTTCATTTTTGTTAATTTTTATTTAGTAAGCGATGCCTCAACACTTTTTCCAAGCTGTCTCTCCAATTGGGTATAACGACATCATAGGTTTTTTGAATTTTTGTTGTATCCAGCAGAGAGTATTTAGGCCTTTTAGCCCTAGTAGGAAATTGATCTGAAGTCACACCATTAACTTCACACACTAAGCCTGAAATTTCATGAATGGCTTTTGCAAAATCGTACCAGGAAGTCTCTCCATTATTTGAATAATGAAAGATACCAGGCACCCATTTTTCAGAACCAATGATTTTCATGATGACATGGGCTAAGTCTAACGCATAAGTAGGCGCACCTATTTGGTCTTTGACCACACTAATGGAGTCTCTCTCATTCATTAAACGCAACATGGTTTTTACGAAATTATTTCCATATTCCGAATAGACCCAAGATGTTCTGATTATAATCCCTTCTGGAAGATAACTCAGGATAGCTTGCTCGCCTCTTAATTTGGTTTCTCCATACCAGTTGATAGGTGATGTTTTTTCATTTTCATGAAGCGCGGTTTTACTAGTCCCATCGAATACATAATCTGTAGAGATATGTATTAATTTTGAATGGTTATTTGCAGCCCATTTGGCGATTTCAGCGACTGCTAAATGATTCACACAATCAACTAATTCCTTTTCAGATTCGGCTTGATCTACAGCCGTATAAGCACCTGCGCTGACAATGATATCTGGTTTGATTTCATTTAGACCTGCTTTTATTTTGTCAAGTTCATCTAAAGGTAGCTCCTCACGATCCACAAAAATAAATTCATATTGATTATAGTGCTTTGAAATTGTTTGTAGCTCTGAACCCAATTGTCCTTTTGCGCCTGTAACTAAAATTTTCTGCATCCTATCTTTGAAAAACGGCGTTAAATTTGGGTAAAATTAAATCTTTCTCCGAAACGGATATTTGATCTTTAGTAAGTAACCAGTCAATATTTAAAGTTGGGTCATCATACCGAACGCCTACTTCTGATGCTTTATGATAATAATTATCACATTTATAGAAAAACTCCGCGGTTTCAGATAGAACTACAAATCCATGTAAAAATCCTCTTGGCACAAAAAATTGTTTTTGATTTTGTGCACTTAAAATTGCCGTAACGTGCTGTCCAAAGGTAGGAGATCCATTACGGATGTCAACCGCCACATCTAATACTTCGCCACATAATACCCGCACTAATTTGGCCTGAGCGTGTGCACCGCCCTGGGCGTGTAAACCTCTTAAAACTCCAAACTTGGAAAAAGACTGATTATCCTGTACAAAATGGATATCTGTATTCGTTAGATCTCGAAATTGATTCTCATTGAAACTTTCAAAGAAGTAGCCTCTCTCATCATTAAACACCTTGGGCTCCAGTATAAAACACCCTTCAATAGCTGTGTCTATTTTCTTCATTTAGTTGTATTGTTTTGAATAGTACTCTTGGTATTGTCCGCTCGTTACCGAATTAAGCCATTCTTCGTTTTCTAAATACCAATCAATCGTTTTAGAAAGGCCTTCCTCAAAAGTTACCGTTGGACTCCAACCTAATTCTTTATTGATTTTAGTGGCGTCAATGGCATATCTTAAATCATGTCCCGGTCGATCTTTTACATAGGTAATCAATTTTTCACTCGTACCTGGTTCGCGGTTTAGTTTTAGATCCATTTGTTGGCACAACAACTTCACCAAATCGATATTTTTCCATTCATTAAAGCCTCCGATATTATAAGTTTCCTTTATTTCCCCTTTATGAAAAACCAAATCAATAGCAATGGCGTGATCCACAACATATAGCCAATCTCTCGTATAGTTGCCATCACCGTAAACAGGCAGTGGCTTTTCTTGGATGACATTATTGATAAATAAAGGGATGAGTTTCTCTGGAAATTGAAAAGCCCCGTAGTTATTTGAGCAATTGGAAATCACATAAGGCAAATTGTAGGTTTCACCGTAGGCTCTAACGAAATGGTCAGAACTCGCCTTTGAAGCAGAATATGGTGAATTTGGGCTGTATGGCGTGGTTTCTAAAAACAAACCTTCACTTCCTAAGGTGCCATAAACCTCGTCAGTACTGACGTGGTAAAACAACTTATTGTCCCAATTACCTGACCATAAATTTTTAAAAGCATTTAGCAAAATCATGGTGCCCATAATATTGGTCTTTGCAAAAGCCAAAGGATCTGTAATGGATCTGTCCACATGAGATTCTGCCGCCAAATGAATAACACTGTCTGGTTTTTCAGATTCAAATAAATGTTCTATAAATACCTCATCCGTAATATCACCTTTTACAAACTTATAATTTTCCTTATCCTCAATATCTTTAAGATTCATGAGATTACCTGCATAGGTAAGACTATCCAAATTTATAATTTTATACTCGGGATATGTATTAACAAAAAGTCTCACCACATGAGACCCTATAAAACCTGCACCACCCGTAATTAAAATTTTTCTTGACATATCTCTATTTTTGTTTATTAAATAAATGAGACAATTTCCTATCTCGTATCAGCATTCTATTATTGAAGCTGTCCTTTAGAAACGGCTTCGCCACCATCACTCACATTAATAAACGTGATGAAAACCAATCTCTTACACTGAAAGACAAAACGCTGTTAGAAGCGTTTTAAAAGTCTGCAATACTACAATAATATCAAGAATATCTTACTTTATAAAATAGATTGTTCTTTCTGATCTTTATAACTGTCATATCTCAGACATTTATACTTCATTTCAATATTGTCTGGAAAAGAATTAAGACCGCTTCGCTGATAGAACCAAGAACAAAGACTAAACACGTATTTAACTGAAAATAAGGGCTGTGAAATTCATAATTAGAATGGGTTATGATGTTTTAGCAATAGTTTTCAAAAACCTCGAAATGAAGGAGATTGAGGATCAAAAAAATTGAAAGACCTTTATTTATCACTATTCTTAGTAGATCAACGCAACTTTAATCGGACAAAAATAGATTAATTTATTAAAATTGAATTATTACGTTCTAGTTCTTGATATATCTTTTTCACATTTTGAGAAGATTCCTTTGACAAGATTAGATTCGCATCGTCGGTTTGAACCAAAATGCAATCTTGCACGCCAATAAACTCGGTATGCGTATTTTTCCCAATATGCATGTTTCCGGAGGCATCCACAGGATGTCCTTGAGCTTTTAAATACTCGTACATGGCTTCAAAACTTCCCATATCACTCCACTCAAAATCAGATCGGACTACCTTTATTCTATCACTTTTTTCCATCACCGCATAGTCAACACTGATATCTGGAATATTCATTGAGGTTGTTTCTTCCAATTCATTATCTGTTGCAGCTTGCCAAGCCACTAGAGATTTTTCGTAAGTTTCTGGATTGTGCTTTTTAAGTTCTTCCAAGAATATTCCGGCCTTAAAACAAAAGATCCCACTGTTCCACAAAAAATTACCTTGGCTCAGAAATTCCGTGGCTTGATCTAAAGAGGGCTTTTCTCGAAAGGAAGCTACATTTTGACCGTTGGCTTCAATATATCCAAATCCTGTCTCCGGTTTATGAGGTTGTATTCCGAAAGTGACTATATTTCCTTCTTTTGCTAAGCTAATACCGGTTTGGATAGCTTCCTGGTATGCTTGACCTTCTGTGATGATATGATCGGCGGGAGTGACCAACAGGATATCACTGGCGTCGGAAGCCAAGGCTGCGAAAGCGATTGCAGGAGCCGTATTTCGCGGGGAATATTCGACGATGTCAATGAATTTCTCAACTTTTAATTTTTGGAGTGATTCCTTGGACAGGTTTCTGTTCATTTGATTGCCTACGACGATAAGTCCATCAGAAAAAACTGCATTTCTTTTCACTGTGAGTTCAAATAAAGAACTTTCAGAAAATAGGTTAAGATATTGTTTGGGTCTTGAAATTCTTGATAAGGGCCACAATCTACTGCCCACACCTCCAGTTAATACAACATGTTTTACTTTATTCATATTAAAATACGATTAATTGTACAAGGTTAATGCGTCAAAGCATTTTGTAAACTTACTGTTTCCTAATCTTTCAGATCCATCACCCCAGCACTACCTAAAGTTTATTGTGATAGACGTGATAAAAACGGTTGTTTCAACCTTCAAAAGTACAATATAATTAAATTACCAATATCGCCAAAACTTATATATTCTTTCGAACCATAAAATAACCGTTCCATAAGTCTTCCTTATTATAATTCAAGCTTTTTTTAGTCATCCAATCTACGACCTCAACCCCTGCCTGTTCGCAAATGGCTTGACCTGCCGCCGTATCCCACTCCATCGTTGGCCCTAATTTTGGGTAACAATCGGCTTGCCCTTCGGCTACCATACAAAACTTTAAGGAACTGCCTTTTATTATTAAATTAATATGACCATGCTTTTTACGCATGTCATTGATGTAGGCTTCCGTTTCTCCACTTCCATGTGAACGGCTGGAGACAATAGTGAAGGTTTTATCTTCTCGTTCGATTGGTAATTTTATTGCTTTATTGATCAATGTTTCCACATCAAAATTGTTGAGATCGACTTTAACTTTGAAGGAACCCGAAGTTGAATTTGAATTTGAAATTGAAGTTGAAATTGAAATTGAAATTGAAAAATACAAGTCTCCGGAAACGGGCACAAAAATGACTCCCAGGACTGGGGTTTGATTTTCTATGAGAGCGATGTTGACTGTAAACTCTCCGTTGCGCTTAATAAACTCTTTCGTGCCGTCAATGGGATCAACAATCCATAGTTGCTTCCAATCTTTTCGAATGTTATAAGGAATGGACTTGCCTTCTTCTGAAAGTACGGGAATATTAGTGGCGCTTAAATGTGACATGATGATATTGTGCGAAGCAATATCAGCCTTTGTTAAGGGTGAGTTATCGGCTTTGATTTCCACTTCAAAGTTCTCGGAATGGTAGATGTTGAGGATGGCTTTGCCGGCTTCGAGGGCGGCGGAGATGGCGGTGTGGAGGAGGGAGGGTTGAGGCATGAGGTATTAGGAAATCAGATTGTTGATTGTTGATTAACGATTGTCGATTTTTGATTTAAGGTTTGGGTGGATAATCTTGTCTTTAATATTATATGTTTCCATAAAGGTAGTTTAAATTAATTGAGTTCAAAACAAACCCTCCCTCTCATCTCCACTGCGTGTCGATGAGCCATTTATGATTAACGATTGTTGATTAACGATTGATGATTTTTGATCTG